>JAEEGW010000356.1 GCA_016280525.1 Clostridiales bacterium | reverse complement strand
TTCAGTTTTTCATTATTTTCAGCTTTCATGATCCTTACCCGATAGTTTTGTTAATATAAGCATATCATATCTCTGCGTAAATGTCAAGATTCGGTGAAATTAAATCCGTCCTTTCCACCCACCCGCGTCGAGCGGATTTCATCGTGAAGCGATTTCACCCACGAAGTGAATTTCACATTGCGTAGCAATATTTCACCCACCCGATAGGGTGGATTTAGTTGAAAAAACCTCGTCAAATAATTAGTGAAATATTTTGCCTTGCGGCAAAATGTGAAATCAAAGACTTACGCCTTTGGTGAAATCGAAGCCTTGCGGCTTCGGTGAAATTAAATCCGTCCTTTCCACCCACCCGCGTCGAGCGGATTTCATCGCGAAGCGATTTCACCCACGAAGTGGATTTCACCCGTCCGTAAGGACGGATTTAGTTGAAAAAACCTCGTCTGATGACGAGGTTTTTTCAGGGTGGGTAGTCGGATTCGAACCGGCGACCTTCAGGGCCACAACCTGACGCGCTAACCAGCTGTGCTATACCCACCATGTGAGCGCTTTTTCAAAACGCTTGTTTATTATACACGACAAACCGATTTTATTCAAGAATATATATTTAACAATTTGTGATATTAAAATGAATGACGCTTGTTGACAAAAATAGAAATATATGATATAATGTTCTCACTAAATCGTAGAGGTGTGTTATGGACAATAACGGACAAAACATCCCGCTGTTTGAGGTCGACTATGATTTCGACCGCGAGCACGTAACAAAAATGTTTAAATATCCGGCATCAAAGCTGTTCCGCATACAAAACGTTTTGCGGTATATCGTCGCGCCGCTTTCCCTGGTAAGCGGTCTGATCATCCTGTTTTCTTACTTTTTCTTTCGTCTTGATCTGATTGTGGTCTTATACGCCGGATTTATGTTTATTCTGTTTTCAGTCCTGGAGTTTTTAAGATTTCCCGAAATGATCGCGCGGCGAATCATAAAAAGAGATACGGGCGCGAAGGGAAGCATGCGATGCCACTATACGTTTGACGACACGTTTGTCTACCTTTGGAGCGAAAGAGGCGTAAACACGTCCTTCACGTACGAGCATATAACGTCTTTTGCCGAGGACGCGGAGGCGTTTATAATGACGATAGACAGTATAAACTTGTTGAGAGTGCCTAAATTCATGTTCACGAACGGCGACCCGAACCGGTTTGCGGACTTCATAAAATCACGTATGTCCGGCAAAGGAAAAGTAAGCGTCAGAACGGTAATAAGCATTATAATGATGATATTCCTTATATTTACCATCCTTGTCATGTTTGCCGTGCTGTTTTTTATGGTGTTTGCAAAAATTATCGAAAGCGGCACCGTAGTTAATATAGCGTAATAAAACAGACCGTTCCCGTCATATACAGGCGGGAACGGTATTTTTTATTTTATCGCAAGCTCTCCGTTTACGACGTCGACCGTGAGAGTGTCGCCCGGTGCGGGGTCGTCGCGGATTATCTTTTCCGCGGCGAGCGTCTCAACGTGAGACTGCAAATATCTCTTCAGCGGTCTTGCGCCGAACGCGGGATCGTAGCCGTGATCTATGACGAACTGCTTCGCCTCGTCGGTAAGCATGAGCTTGAGCTGTTTTTTTTCAAGCCTCTTTGAGATGCCCGCGAGCATAAGGTCGATAATATGCTCCATATTGTCGCGCGTCAGCGGCTTGTAGAAGATTATCTCGTCAAGTCTGTTTAAGAACTCCGGACGGAAGCTGCGTTTCAGCAGAGCGTTGACACCCGCTCTCGCTTCCTCGGATATTTCGCCCTTGTCGTCTATACCGTCAAGAATTATATCCGAACCGAGGTTTGACGTCAGAATTATTATCGTGTTCTTCATATCGACCGTTCTGCCCTGGCTGTCCGTTATCCTGCCGTCGTCAAGCACCTGCAAAAGCACGTTGAAAACGTCCGGGTGTGCTTTTTCTATTTCGTCGAAAAGCACTACCGAATACGGTTTTCTTCTCACGGCTTCCGTAAGCTGACCGCCCTCGTCGTAGCCGACGTATCCGGGAGGCGCTCCTATAAGACGCGAGACGGAGTATTTTTCCATATACTCGCTCATATCTATACGCACCATCGCACGCTCGTCGTCAAACAGCGCCTGCGCCAGCGCCTTTGCAAGCTCGGTCTTGCCTACGCCCGTCGGACCTAAGAACATAAACGAGCCGATAGGTCTGTTCGGGTCCGCTATGCCCGCGCGGGAGCGGAGGATAGCCTGGCTGACCTTCTGCACCGCCTCGTCCTGACCTATAACTCTCTTGTGGAGTATATCGTCCAGATGAAGCAGTTTTGATTTTTCGCTTTCAAGCAGCTTTGATACCGGGATGCCCGTCCAGCGCGAGACGATCTTCGCTATCTCTTCCTCGGTCACCTTGTCACGCAAAAACGAATTGCCCTTGCCGTCCGCCGCCTGCTTTTCGGCTTCTTCAAGCTCCGATTTCAGCTTCGGTAAAACGGAATATTTC
>JAEEGW010000355.1 GCA_016280525.1 Clostridiales bacterium | reverse complement strand
TTTCAGGATAGAGAACATCCCGGTCGTAAAAGGCGATAACGTTGAGCTTTACGCCGTTGCGAAACTCGCGGACGGCTCTATGGTCGATATCTGGAAACTGACGTATACGAGCGCAACGGGAATCGTAATGCCCGGCGGTGAAGAAAGCGATACGCAGACGACCGACAGCGGCACGGAAACGACCGGCGGAAACGCTACGGCAAAGCCGGCAAACCCGAAAACCGCGGATACGACTATAATATCGGTAGCCGCGGCAGGCGTGATAGCGCTCGCCGGAGTGATGATATTCAAAAAAATAAAATAAACAAAATGAGCCGAAAAACGGCTCATTTTGACTTGTAGGGGCGATCATTGATCGCCCTTTTTCACACGCGAAGCGTATATCGCAATGCGTAAGCATTATATCGCATTTGCAAAGCAAATATATCGCATCGCGACAGCGATATCTCGCATAAAACGGTCCCTCTCGGGACGCGATATGTTCCGCTGACGCGGAACGCGATATACCTGTAAGGCGCGATATATCAATATGGGGTTTCCCGACGCTCTCAAATTTGCGTTGGAAACCCCATATTGATGCGATATGTCCCTGTCGGGACGAGACAAATAACCCGTTTGTTATCTTCTCAACCCGTAGCTTCTCAGATCGTCGTCAGACAGCCGGAAATACGATTTCAGGTGTCCTATCACTTTTTCGTCTCTGTTTCTGAGCCAGTCCTCGGCGGTCTCAATGTGCTTTTCCCAGCGGTCCATCGACGACGGCGCGGACATCAGTATGCCGGAAACGTACCTGTTGTCGTCCGTGTTTCTGAAATTCCAGCGCGCTATGTGATACGGCATCTCCTCGGTTATCTCGTTGGTAAGCTCACGGAGAAGCGGCATAAGCCTGTCGGGATTCAGCGTGTCGTTCAGCAGCTCGCAGAAGCGCGAGATGAATTTCTTTTTAAACGTGCTGTTTCTTATCAGATGCTGTATTATGGCGTATATCTTTTTGTCCTGCCTGAATACGTATTCGCTCATTCTGTTTTCCGTGCTTGACAGGCTCCAGTCAAAATCGTACGGTATCCAGCGCCATTTTCCGCCCTCGGAACGGTCGCGGTAAAACTTGATGTTGCCGGGGTCCGTGTTGGCGAAATATATCTGAGATATCCAGTAATCTATATAGTTGTCTATATCCATCTGCGTGCAGACGTACGCGTAATTGTCCGCGTTAGTCATATCCTTGGTAGTGACGAATTTATACAGAGCGTTGTAGTTTTCGGACGTACCGGACTGAACGATGGAAGAACCCTTCATCCTGTCCAGATTGTCCGGATCCGCTCCGGTGTGGTTTGCAACAAATTCGTCGGAAATGCGCTCACGCAGATCGTATATGCCGTGATATTTGCCGTTTACGTAGCAGACTACCGGGCGGTAGTTCATGACCTCGCAGTTGATCTTGCCAAGCAGCGCACGGGCTATGAACGCGTCGCGTATGTGCGAACGGTTGGCGTCCTGGCCGGCGCCGCGGAGCACGAGATTTGAGAAAACGTTTATATAATCCTCACCGAAAAACGGATAAACGACTTCTTTTATGCCGTATTTGTCCTTTAAGTTGATCGAAACGCTCTTCTGGTCGTGTACGCGGCTGTACTGGCCGAAGGTCTTTATGCCCGCGTTGAAATTGAGCACCTGCGTTCCGTTTTCGTCAATATAAGTGAAGTTTACGGGCCTCTCCCAGCTCTGCCAGTAATTTGCGCCCGGCGCGTCACGGAAGAACAGGTCTTCTTTTTGTGCGCCGCTTAAGCTTGAATCGTCGTATTTCATTGAATTGGTGTCGAAATTCGGGCCGTCCGCCCAGATGCCCGTTTTTTCCGAATAGAGATTCGCCTCGTCCGTGTTGAGGAACACGACGGGCATATTGTGTTTTCTGCCTACGATGAACGAAACGCATACGTCGTCGGACGGCAGAGAATCGCTTTTGTAAGCGCGTGCGCGCACGGACATCGTCCGGTCTATCGTTATAGGAGAACGGTATATCTGGCTTGCCTGCGTGGGATACGAGCCGTCCGTCGTGTAGTAAACGATGCAGTCCTTCGGCGCGATTATCGTCAGCGCCGTGCCCGCGTCAACGTAGCCGCCTTCAAGGCTGAAGGACGGCGCGGAGACGGCTTTTGAAAAAGTGACGCTGCTGTTCTGCGCGCCGGGCGTTACCGTGGTGAAATACACCACCGTGTCGTCGCTGTCGGATGCTCTGCCCGCGGACGTTTTGTCAAACAGAAGCCCCGTATCCATACTGTCCACTACGTTTCCGTCTCTGTCAAACAGATAAAGATCGTTTCTGTAGCGGTTAAGTCCTAAATCAACGTATATCTTGTCCGCTTTTGAATCGTAGCTCGTTTCATCCGCAAAGTATATGATCCTGTAATCTCCGGCTCTGAGCTTGACCGTGGGAAGCCAGACGGCTTTGTCAAAGGTGCTCTTGCCGATATAAAGATCGGATAGCTCTATATCGGTATCCGTCGGGTTTTTTATCTCAACGTAATCGTATAATTTGTAATAATCGTACAATTCCCCCGACGAATATGATTTTCCGTCAGGGGAGGTGTCAAGCGTGGCGTTCACCGCGACTACTTCGCTTATATAAGCGGATTTGTACGCGGGATGCCTTGCGCTGTTTATATCATCAAAACCCTTTACAGTGTTCGCCGCGTTCTTTGTCGCACGCGGGAAGAACAGCCATTTGTCGGCGTTTTCCGGGTCTCTGCCGCAGGTCAGATTCGATTCAAGCTCGTAGACCTTGCATACGTCTATCTCGTCGCCTCTGCCGTTATATATGCCGAGCGTTTCCTCTTTGCCGGACAGGGTAAACGTCGCGTGTATCTCGCCACCGTTATACTCTTTTTCCTTGCCCTCCATAAACACGGTTATATAGCCGCCGGGGATTATCTTTATATCCGGGAAAGCCCACTTGCCGAAATCCGCCGCATCGTCCGATAAGAAAAGACCTTTGAGCGAAACTTCTTTTTCGCCGTAGTTAAATATCTCGACCCACGCGCCGTAATCTCCGTCCTCGTCCGTAAAGGTCACTGTCTTTTTGGTCGTATACTCGTTTATGCGCAGAGTATTCACCGTTTTGTCGGTAAGGTTCAGCGGCTCGTCGTTCTGCTGCTGCTTGCCTTCATACTGCGCGGTCACGTTTTTTTCGCCCGGGGTAGGCTCCGCTAAAAGTACCGTGCGCCCGTCGTCAAGCGGACCGGCGGAGATATCCGTCGGACATTCAGGCAGCGTTATCCTGCCTATTTCCGATCCGCCCTGTGTCAGAAGACACACCGTCTCGCCGGATTTGCTGAGCTTGAACGGCAGATGAAGCGATCTTGTGCTTTCGTTATACACGTTTCTGCCGGACGCCCAGATGACAATGTATTCGCCCGCGCCGAGTTTTATGTCGGGCAGGATGCCTTTGGTCTTGTTGTCGGGCGAGTCGGTTATAAGATAGTTTTTCAGCGATATTTCGGACGATCCGTCGTTATAAAGCTCTATCCAGTCGCTGTATTCGCCGTAGTCGTCCATTACGGTAGACTTGTTGGAAGCCATAGCTTCCGTGAGCATCAGTCCGCCCTTGTTCGGTTTTATTACTACTTCTATCTCCGGTACCGTTTCGGCGGGCTCTGTCGACGTTTCGGATTCGGAGCCGGCGGCGGTCGTAACCTCCGACGTTTCATTTGGCACGGTATCGCAGGCGACTGATGCGAAAATCATGACCGAAAGCAGAAGCAGGGAAATGATCTTTTTCATGTTTTTCCTCATAATCAGATATACTCTCCGGTGCTCTTGACCAGCGTTACTGAAGACACGCCGGGATAAGCGTTAAGTTTGTTCAAGAACTTAGTGGAGCCGGCTATGAGCGTTACTTCCATTGAAAGCTCCACGGTGTTTTCAACAAGCGCCTTTGATTTGAGCTTGGAGCGCTTCGTTGATTTTTCTATGTATTTTACAACGGGTTCCTCGTCTTCCGGATTGACGGAGATCATAAGTATGAAGGAATCCGCGGCGGCGGGCAGACGGGAAGCGATAACGAGTATCGCGCCGACGATAATCGTGCCGAGCACGGCAAGCAGAAGCAGCTGTGCGCCGCACATTATGCCCGCGCATATGGCGTAGTATAAAAATACTATGTCAAGCGGGTCTTTTATAGCCGTTCTGAAACGGATGATCGACAAAGCGCCTACCATACCGAGGGAAAGAACGACGTTTGACGTTATCGTAAGCAGGATAAGCGTCGTTATCACGTTCATAGCCAGAAGCGAAACGCAGAACGCGCGCGAGAAAAGCACGCCGCGGTATGATATCCTGTAAACCACGCAGATAAGTACACCTATAAGCAGGGATACAACCATGGTGAGTATGAATCTGCCGATGCTCAGATCGCTGTTGAAATTCTCAATAAAACCTTTTTTAAAAACGTCGGAAAATGAAGTCAGTGCGTACATTTCTTTATCCTTTCTTACGTAAATGTTCTTCCGTAAACGTATTTTGAGCAGGAGCTCTGCATAACAGAGCAGTCCGGCAAAAGATTTCTTATATAGTCCGGTAAGAAGTGATCGTATTTCACTTCAAGCACCACCCAGCAGGGAGGCACCGTGTAGACGAGCGAGCCGTAATCCAAAAACATATCGACTCCGGCGCCGCTGCCTTTTATGTTCATATCGAGCGTTATCCGCGCGTTTGATATATCGGATACGAATGCCCGACGCGTGTATTCAACTACTGTCTTCGGGCGGTATCCCTCAACGTTTATCATGTGATAAAACTCTTTGGCAAGGTCGCTGTCAAGCGTGAGCAGACTCTCGCCGCGCTTATACATTATATCGTCGTATATCTGCCTGTTTATCCGAACGGATTCTTTTTTGCCGAGAGGTCCTCTTTTTGTTTTCCGTTCCAGGGCTATAAAAGAATCGTCGTGGTTATACGCTCTTATCCTGTATTTTTTTCTTTTTAAGATGCCTGTGGCGGTGCCTTCAAGCGACTGATCCTCAAGCGTGTCAAAATAAACGCTTGATATAAGATACTTCCCGCCCGCCATACTGTATCTGTCAAATTGCAGCACCTTTGACAGTCTGTCCGTAAGCTCCGTTGCCTGCGTCAGCGTTATATAATATTTTTGTTCGTGCCGGTAGTCAGTCCCGGAATCTTCCATTATACGATCCAAACCGCCACCTCCTTTACGTAGAATATAACATATCGCGCCTTTGTTATCAAGCGGTATTTGTAAAATCTTATTTTATATATTTTCTTTTCTTTTTCTGCGCCGCGACGATCGATTTGATTATGACGACGTAAATGAACAGAAATACGAAAAACGAGATAAGCGAAGCGATAACGACAGGCTTCTTTACAAATCTTTCAAGCGCGTCAAGCGTGTATAAAATACGGCTCTGCTGTACGGATACCGTCGTCACCAGAGGCACGCGGCACACTTCTTCGTCGTTGTAAACGACTATTATATCGCCCGCCTGATACCCCTGCGCGACCGGCGCGTCTATCTCCTCTTCCTGCACTATCGTTTTAAACGATATTTCGGTATTGACGTCCGTTTTCACCGGCAGATACATTGAAACGGTCTTTTCCGGAACGAGCGTCACAACGTCAGTATTAGTGCTGAATCTTACGCCTACCTGCGTTATTATAACGCCTTTTTTAAGCACGTCAAAGTATTTGAAACCCGTTCTCGCGTAATCAAGCAGCTTTCTCGCGTCCGTATAAACGACCTGCGTACCTTCTTCGTCGCTGTCCGTGTAGCCGCCCATTATAGCGGCGAAATAACGCTTTCCGTCGTATTCCGCGCTGACGAGCAGACACTGACCCATCTGCTCCGTCGAGCCGTAGTTCATTCCGGTGACGCCGGGCGTTTTGTATCTCGCCGTCTGATACGAGCTTACGAGATAGTTTCTTGAAAGCACGACTCTTGCCTTAGTCGGTCCGTTCTTTTCTATGGTCAGCTTGTCTTTTGACGTCATTTCAAGAAAACCGGGTATGTTCGCGGCGTGGACCGCTATTTTTATAATATCGGACAAAACGGTCTTCGCGCCGTTTGCGTGCAGACCGGTCACGTTTTTGTAAACCGTGTTCTCACAGCCTATCTCCGCTGCGCGCGCCGTCATAAGCTCCGCGAATTTTTCAAGATCGTCCCCTTCGCATTCCACGTCCTGCATATAGTAATGCGAAAGGATAACGGAAACGTCGTTTGCGCCGTGCATCAGAAGCATGGTGAGGAGCTGACGTATGCTGAATATCTCCCCCTCTTCAAGATACAAAGAAAGTCCGTCCTTGCCTTCAAGCAGCTTGTTTGTAACGGTGATCTTCGTTTCAAGATTTCTGCCGAATTTTTCGAATATCATTATGCCCACCATGGTTTTTGCGGTGGACGCCGGTTCAAGCAGCTCGTCCGCGCGTTTGGAAAACAGATACCTGTCGTCGTATTCGCTGTATAAAATGGCGTTACGGCAGCGTATAGTCATATCCTCATCCGCCGGGATGCTGTAGCCGGTGGGTATTATTTTGTCGCTTGCGGCGTTATCCGCCGTCCCGCTCTCCGCCTGCGACGCGCGGACCGCCGCGGCAAGCGCCGGGCAGATGCACAGTACGGCAAGGAGAAGAGAAATATATTTTTTTATTTTCATTGCATTTCCTTTACTGTTTTTGCGTCTTTTGCTATCTGCTCGGAAAGCAGCTCAAGCGAGGCGAATTTACGCTCCGGCCTTAAATATCCCGTAAAATAAACGGTAACGGTGCGTCCGTAAAGATCGCCGTCGTAATCTAAAATAAACGACTCGCAGCATACGCCGTCCGCACCGACTGTAGGCTTGACGCCCACGTCGGTAACTGCTTTGTATTTTTTGCCGTCTATATACGTTTCGCACGCGTAAACGCCGTGTTTCAGCATCACGAGTCCGTCGGGATAAGACTGGTTGATAGTCGGGAAGCCGAGGCTTTTTCCCATGCTTTTGCCGTGTATCACCGGCATTTCTATGGAAAACGGACGGCCGAGCAGCCCGTTTGCAAGCTTTATATCGCCGTCGGAGAGCGCTTTTCTTATCGCCGTGGAGCTCACGGGGCTGCCGTTTACGCAGACTTTGTCAATTATTACGCCGCCTCCGCCGTATCTCTGCATAAGCGATACGAGGCTCTGCGCGTCCGAGCCAGCGTTTTTGCCGAAGCGAAAATTGTACCCGCAAACGGCGTACTTTGCGCCGCAGGCGCCGATAAGTATATCTTTTACAAACCCGTCCGCGCTCATATCCCGCACGGAATCAAACTCGCAGGTGAAAACAACGGCGACGCCGAGCTCTTTAAAAATTCGCATACGTTTTTCCGCGGGTATTATATGCTTTGATGCGGGGCCGGGGATATAGTCGGAAAACGTCCATACCGCCGGCAAGGCGCCCGTCGCCTCCGCTATTGCAACGGCTTTTTTAATTAGCTCCGCGTGGCCTTTATGCACGCCGTCAAAACTGCCGACCGCGACGACGGTCTTATTCGTTTTTATTCCGTCTTTTAAGTATATTGTGTTCATTTTATAACGGATGCGATTTTATTATCGCATACTTTCTCGGATATTTAGACTGAGTTTTACGCGTTTTTTTGAATATCATAATGCATCTGCCGGCGGTCTCATTGCCGCATATAAGCTTGTATTCAACGCTTTTTTCGTGTTCGGCGCCGGTCAGCTTTGCGGCGTTAAGCGACGTTTCAAGCTCGGATATATCCGTTTTCATCGCCAGAAACGTGCCGCCCGTTTTAACGTACGGGACGCAAAGCTCGCAGAGCACGGGCAGGGAAGCGACGGCGCGCGCCGTCACCGCGTCAAAGCTTTCGCGTAAAGGCTCTTTGCAAAGCTCCTCGGCTCTGCCGTTGAGAGTAGTTATATTGTCAAGCCCGAGTTCCTCTTTTGCGTAAAGCACGAAACCGAGCTTCTTTTTCGTTGCGTCCATAGCCGTGACGCGGATGTTTTCGTTCAGTATAGCCACCGGCAGAGAGGGAAAACCGCCGCCGCAGCCGACGTCAAGCAGCGTTTCCGCGTTTGTCAGATACGGCAAAAGCATCGCGCTGTCAGCTATGTGCTTTGCGTATATATCGTCCGGCTCCGTCAGCGCTGTGAGATTTACTTTTTTATTATATTCAAGCAAAAGCCGGCACAGGATCTCAAGTTTTTTTTCTTTTTCGTTTGTCAGATATTCTGACAGACCGTTATTTTCAAAACACTCTTTAAGCGTCATACTTTTATGACCCTGCCGCCGAATTCTTCTGCAAACCTGCCCTCGCGGCCGTGGCACGTGAATATCACGGACTGCATATCGAGCTTCGCCAGCGTTTCCGCTATGTGTCTTGCGCGTATATCGTCAACTCTTGCAAACGTATCGTCAAAGAACGCGGGCGCTTTTTTCGGGAACAGCATTTTTATAAGCGCCAGGCGCAGACTTACGTACGCGATATCCTGCGTGCCGCTGCTCATCGTGTCCGCCGTGTGCGTCATACCGCCGCCGGAATACGTTATTTCAAGCTTGTTTGAAATGCCTAAGGAATCGTATTTTCCGTCGGAGAAACCCGCCATGAATTCTCCCGCGTCCTTCGCGAGCGTCGGCGATATGCTGCTGCGCAGAGCCGCGGAGGCTTCCGAAAGCTTTTCATACGCCAGCGCATACGCCTTGTAATCGTCCGTCGCCTCTTCAAGCTCCGTCCTCGCAGTCAGAAGCTTTGCGTATATGGTGGCGGGAAGCGTGAACGTCGCGTTCGCCGCGGCAAAATTCTGCTCCTCGGACGATATTTTTTCAACTATGAATTCGTTCTGCCGCATAAGCAGATTGAATTCCGTCCTGCGTTCGTCGCAGTTGAAAGACGCGACGTCTTCTTCTTTCAGAGCGCCGGTCAGTTTGCCGCGCAGCTCGTCCGCGCTCTCGCCCGAAACGTGCTCGGAAGAAACGCGCTCTTTATACTGTGCCATTTCCACCTGTTTGTGAGCGTTTGAAAGCTCGCTCACGACGGTGTCCGTATAAGATATGAGCGCGGGAAGACCGCTTATGCCGGTCTCTTTGAACTTCTTTGTAAACTCGCGTATCTTTCTGTCAAGCGCGTCGTACGTCTCGTCTGTCCTTTGCTTGTCTTCAAGCGCTTTTTTGTATAATCTCGTTTTTTCTTCGGATGCGGTCTCTTTGTCGGACAGAGAATCAAGCAGATCGGGAATATCACCCGGTTCTTCCGCGCCGAGCTTTGCGGCGAGTTTAAGCAGTCCCTTTTTCAGTTTTGACGCTTTTGCGGCGTTTATAATGCCGAATATGAGTAAAAACGCGAATAAAACGCCGGCTATCACCGCGTAGGGCAGAGTATAACCGAAATATATAAGCAGTCCCGCGCATACCGCGAACGGCAGCGATAAGATTATCGAAACGAGAGCGAACTTTCCGTAAAACGAAGCCTTTTTGTCAAGCCCCTTATACATATTGCGCATTGCTTCAATGCCGCCTATGTTCGCCGCCATGCGGAGCACGGAATTGGAAGAAGACGTTTTCATCTCCGCTTCCGCAGAAGCCAAACGCTGCGCCGCCTTTGAGGAGAGCTCTTTCATCTCCGCGGCGCTCGCTTCCAGCGCACGCAGTTTGTCGGAAAACTCTCTGTCCGGCAAAAATCCGTCAACCGCGTACTTTTTTTCAAGTCCGGCAAGCTCTTTTTTACACTCCTGCAGCTGTTTTGAAGCGCTTTCATGCGACTGCAGCTCGTATATCTTGTTATACGTCTCGTAATCCTGCATCTGCTTTGAGATCAGGTCTATTCTTTCCTTGTTTTTATTTATCCTTTCGCGCTTCGTCCGGATGGAATCCTCAAGCGTGAAAATATGCTCCGCCGACGATTTCGCGGCGGCGAGCCTTACCTCAAGCTCGGACACGAGATTGCCGAGTTCGTGTATCTTTCCGCCCTTCTGATTTTTGTAATACAGAGCTATCCGCGCGTCGTCAATGCGTTTTAACGCTTTTTTTGTGCTTACGGCTTCATCAGCGGAGAAGACTATGTTTTCAATGGCTTCCGGCAGGCCCTGACCGCCGACGGCTGAGCCGAGATCGCCGGTGAATACCGTGTTTACGAAAACGTTTTCGGGCACGCCGATAAAAAGCTCCCACGGAGCTTTGTCCGTACGCATTATCTCGCCGTTACTGTTAACTATCGTTATTCTGTCCTTCGTCCTGCCGCTGTTAAGCTCGCGCTCAATACGGTAATCCTCGCCGTCCGAGTTAAGCGTCAGCGTGCCGGAACAGCCGGTGCTTCCCCAGCCTATATATTTGTCGCGCCCGGCTTTGTCAAGCCCGTAGAAAATAAACCTTATAAACGCGCCTATCGTGCTTTTTCCGGTCTCGTTGTTTCCTTCGATTACGTTTAAATTTTCACCGAATTCTATCTGTTTGTTGCTTATCATACCGAAGGAGATGATATTCAGTTTTTTGATTATCATATTATCAGCTCCTTCCGTTAAGCGCCTGTATGCCGGCTTTAAGCGCCTTGGCGGCTATCTGTCTGTCTTTTTCGCTGCCCTGCAGAAGAAGCGGTTCCATAGCGCGGTAAAACGCGCCGCGTATGCCCGGTTCCTTTGCGTACTGTTCTATATCGTACGTCGGCTCGGTCTTGTTTTCGACCTCCGCGTATCTTACCGATACAATGTTGTTCGCCGTGAATTCTTCGGATATTATAAGCTCCGCGGGAACGGAGCCGCGCAGGACTACTCTGACGGACGTCTCGTTTCCGGTGCGCGCCGCTCTTACCGCGCTGTTGACGGTGTTTAAAAGCGAAGGCGTATCGGTGCAGCCGGTGACGTCCACGTCAACTATCTCAAACCTTCTCTGTGTAAAAGGCCTTGTTCTGAACTCGGCTTTCAGATCGCCGTGCTTTTTGTCAAGCTCTGCGATTATTGCGTATTTTGTGCCGCATTCGTCAAAGCTGCGCCCTTCAAGACAGCCGGAATAAGCGTAATACGTGTTTCCTATCCTGTTCGCGCCGTCCGTGCCCTTGTGTATATGGCCGAGAGCCGCGTAATCAAATCCCGCCGCGCCGAGCTCGGCTTTGCTTATGCTGCAGTATTTGCCGCCTACCGGCCCGTCAAGCTCACAGTGAGCGCAGAGGATATTTATGCGCTCCGGGTCGGGACGCGGTTTTACCGCAAGCGGATCCACGGACATATTCTCGTCCGTGAAAGCCCAGCCGTAAACGTCCATATTCAAACCGTCAAAACTGATTTTAGATAAAGAAGAGGACTTAAAAATATGGACGTTAGACGGAAAAGCGGTCTTTGCCCACGGAGAATCCGCACGGTACGGATCGTGGTTGCCGGGAGAAATAACGAACTGTATATCCGGGCTTTTTTCAAATTCCGAGCATAAAAGCGCAAGCGTGTCTCTTGCGGCGTATCCAGTGTCAAAAACGTCCCCTGAAATAAGGACGATATCTATTTCGGAGCTTCTTGCGTAAAGCATCGCGGAGGTAAAAGTTCCGCGCATCATCTGTCTCATCGCCTGCGCGGTCTCCGCGTTTTTAAGTGAAAACGGACTGTCAAGATGCAAGTCCGCTACGTGTAATATTCTGACCATTTTTATATCCTCTTGCACATACTGCGTATATTATATCAAACCCTGACGAAAAAATCAATATATGCGGCGGAAATAGTTGTAAATAATCACATTTTATTTTATCATAATATCCAACAAATTATAAGCGTTAATTTAAATTACTTGAAATATTATCAATTTTATGATAAGATGATAAAAAATATAATATAAGGACGGTTTTACGCATATGAAAGAGTATTATGAGATCGAAATAAACGGCTTGAAAAGAAACCTGCCGCTGTGCCCTCTGACGGACAAGCTCTATATCGGCGCTTTCGTCATTTTCGGCGACGTTGAACTTACCAAAGCGTCGGCGGAAGGGCTGCTTAAGCTCGTACCGAGAGAAGATTACGACTATATGATAACCGCAGAGAGCAAGGGCATCCCGCTTATATACGAAATGGCGGCTCAAAGCGGCCAGAACAAATACTTCCTGGCAAGAAAAGCGCCTAAGCTCTATATGAGAAATATTTTAAAGTGCGAAGTAAAGTCCATCACCACGGCAAAAAAGCAGACGCTTTATCTTGACGGAGACGACGCGGCGGAGATGAAAGGCAAACGCATCCTTATAGTTGACGACGTTATAAGCACGGGCGAATCTCTGCACGCTCTTGAAGAGCTCGTTTTGCAGGCGGGCGGCATAGTTGCCGGACGCGCCGCTATCTTGGCGGAAGGAGACGCATGGGACAGAAAAGACATCAAGGCTCTGCAGTATCTGCCGCTGTTTGACGAAAACGGCGACCCCATACCGCATAAAAATGCTTGATTTTTCCTGCGATTACAGAAACGGCGCGTGTCAGCCGGTCCTTGACGCTTTAATTAAAACAAACGGCGAGACGACAGCCACCTACGGCTTTGATATTTACAGTAAAAGAGCCGAAGAAAAAATTAAAGCGGCGTGCAAAGCCCCGGATGCGGAAGTGTTTCTCATCGCCGGCGGCACGCAGACGAATATGACGGTCATATCCTCGTGTCTTTTGTCATACGAGGGAGTTTTGTCCGCGGAAACGGGACATATAAACTGCCACGAATCGGGCGCGGTAGAGCACGCCGGATATAAAGTCCTGGCTTTGCCGCATCACGAGGGCAAGATCTGCGCAAAAGAGCTGATGGCGTATATGTGCGGCTTTGAAAACAACCCCAGCCGCGACCACATGGTCTTTCCCGCTATGGTTTATATATCTTTCCCCACGGAATACGGCACGATATATTCAAAATCCGAACTGCTTGAAATACGTAAAGTTTGTGATGAATATAATCTTAAACTGTTTCTTGACGGCGCGCGTTTAGGCTACGGCCTCTGCTGTGACGAATGCGATATAGACCTGCCGTTTTTAGCGCAGATCTGCGACGTATTCTATATAGGCGGAACGAAAGTCGGCGCGCTCTGCGGCGAGGCCGTGGTTTTCCCGAAAAAAGCGCCCGCCCACTTTATCACAATGATAAAGCAGAGAGGCGCGATGCTTGCAAAAAGCAGGGTATTGGGCGTTCAGTTCGACGCGCTGTTTTCCGATGGCGTGTATTTCAAAATAGCCAAAAACGGGGCCGACCGCGCAAAACAGCTCAAAAAAACGTTTGCGGATAAAGGGTATGAGTTTTTCATAAACTCACCAACAAATCAGCAGTTTATAATACTTGACAATAAAAAGCTGGAAGAGCTGCAGACAAAAGTCGGTTTTGAGGTCTGGGAGCCGTACGGAGAAGACAAGACTGTCGTAAGATTCGCGACAAGCTGGTCGACTACGGAAGAAGATATAAAGGAGCTTCAAAAGCTTATTTAAAAGGTCACGTTATGCGCGTTATAAAAGTAACACATTACGATATAAACGCCGGAGCAGGCGGCAGTATTGTCGCCTGTTTTTTGTCCGATCTTCACAGAGGAGATACGGAGCCTTTGAAGTCGCTTCTTGATCAGTACTGCCCGGACTGCGTTTTTTTTGCCGGAGATTATACGCAGAACGGCAAAAAAGACGAAAACAAATTGCGGTTTTTGTCGTACTGCGCCGCAAAATACAAAACGTTCTGCTCCCTTGGCAATCACGAAATGAAATACGACTGCGATATAAGAGCGGAAACAATAGCGACAGGAGCCGTGCTGTTAGATAATTCATACACGGAATACGGCGGTATACTGATCGGCGGGCTTTCAACGGGGTATGAAAACGCAAAGCAGGGGCATTTAGGCAAAACGCCGCCGCCCGATACGGAGTTTTTATCAGGTTTTGCAAAAAAAGACGGCTTCAAAATTCTGTTGAGCCATCATCCGGAATACTATCCCGCTTATATAAAAAATACCGATATTCAGCTTATTCTGTCCGGTCACGCGCACGGCGGACAGTGGAGATTTTTTGACCGCGGCGTTTTCGCGCCGGGGCAGGGAATATTCCCGAAATACACGTCGGGTATATACGATAACCGCCTTATCGTCAGCCGCGGCCTCGGCGACACGACAAGGATACCGAGGATAAATAACAGCTATGAGTTTGTTGTGATGCAGATAAGATAATAAGAATTAAGAATTAAGAATTCAGAATTAAGAAGGGGGCGGCGCATCGGCGATCCGCTCGTAGGGGAGGGGTTTCCCCTCCCGTTCAAAAAAATAATAAAGAAGAAAGAATAAAGAATAAAGAATAAAAATCGGTGTCGCTGCGGGAACCCCCAACGCTCTCAAGTTCGCGTCGGGGAACCCCTTCTTCGCGACGAATTATGTGGCTTACGCCGCCCTTGGGTGGTCCCACCCTCGGGCACCCCCCACCCCCCCTCTTACCCCTCCCACAAGTCGTTGAAACAACTTGAGGGGGCGCGGCGGTTGACTGTAGGGGCGAGCATTGCTCGTCCGCTCTTCACGTCGTAAGACAATTCACGCGCCGTCAGGCGCAATTCATAAAAGCTGCCGCATCAGCGGCAGCTTTTAAAATTCAATTAGAATTTATATATCTGAACAGCAGCGTCACGTCCTTGTTGTTTACCTTGCCGTCGCCGTTGAAATCGTAAAACGTATCCGTCAAATCGTTTACGTTATCCGAAATGTACCTGAACAACTCCACCACGTCCTTGTTGTCTACGCTGTAATCTATATTCACGTCGCCTTTGTCCGCGGCGGGTATGTCCACCGTGATTTTGGATATAAGCGAATGTTCGTCGGTATAGGGATTGAACGCGTAAACGTAGACCGGCTGCTTTCCGGAAAGCTTTGTTTTTACCGTGGCTTCATAGCCGTGATTTTCGCCGCAATTATACGCCGCGTCAACGTCGGGTCTGTACGTATCGGCGAGAATGTCCGTATGCGCTTCCGCGTCTTTATCGGATAACGGGCCGCCTATATAAACGTGTATTTCCATAGTGCGCGCTTTGGTGCGCGTGTAGCAGCACCATCCGCGTACGCTCACGCCGCTTTTTACCGCGGAATACTCGTCCAACTGCGTTTTAAACGTCGATAAAACAGGGCTTAGATCGTAATCCGGGCGGCAGATATATACTATGTACGTATCGTCAATGCTGTGAGATTTAGCCGCCACCGCGCCGCCGTTCGTATCTATGCCGACAAGGCTTGAATTTCCCTCAACGGTGTAGACCGTTCTGTTTTTGTATTCGGTAACTATCCCCACGTGGTTTGTCGGATTGTTGTTTCTCGGGCTTTTGAAATATATGATATCGCCCGGCTGAGGCGTGTATTTGCCCGCCGCCACGTCCGCGCGCGAATAAGCCTGCCCTTTGTTCTGGAACCAGCTCAGTCCCGTTGGCGTGTAAGCGTGCTTTAACACGACGGATTCCGGTACGCCCGCAACGTACGCGCACCACGATACGAAAATGGCGCACCACATATCCTGCATACCGTACCATCTGCCGTATTCCGTATAGTTTTTTGAGCCGTTTACGGTGCCGGAAAGCTCGTTACTGTTGCTTCCCTCAAAATAGCCAACCTGCGATTTTGCGATGTTTACTATATCCTTCCTCGAGTCACCGGTAAGCTCAACGGCGCAGAGCCGCTCGTAATACGGGCCTGACTTATACGAGGTCGAGCCTTTGTACGTAAGCGCCGCTGCTGACTGCGGCAGAAGCGCAAACAGCATCATTACCGCAAGAAAAGCCGAAATAACTGATAAAACCCTGTGTGTTTTTTTCATTTTACGTTTCCTGTCTTATAACGTCGTTAGTTTTTGCTGTTTTCTTCGCGTACCTGCGCTACGTTTTTCCTGTGCTCGGCAAGCGTTCTGCCGTAGAGCATTTCGCCGTTGCTGCGCGATACGAAGAAATAATAATCCGTCTCCGCGGGGTTGAAAGATGTGTATATCGAAGACCAGCCCGGGTTGCATATCGGACCGGGCATAAGTCCGTCGTAAACGTAGGTGTTGTACGGATCGTCCAGTTCAAGATCCTTTTGAGTTATATCCACTTTATGCTCGCGCAGGGCGTAGAGCACCGTTGAGTCGCATTCAAGCTTCGGGTATTCCGACTTGTCGTCAAGCCTGTTGTGTATAACGCTTGAAACAAGCTCCATATCGGTCGTATAATACGCTTCTTTCTGTATTATGGAAGCGATCTTTATATAATCGTCAAGCGACATGTTCGATCTGTCTATAAAGTCGTAGAATTCGCTCGTCAGCTTCGTATCAAAATTGTCAAGTATCTTGTTTATTATCTGCGTTTCCTCCCAGTCCGAATAGAAGTAATACGTATCCGGGAACAGATAACCTTCAAGTCTGTAGCGTCTGTTTACGTCCTTCGGTTTGGAGTCAAGTCTTTTTATGAATTCGTAATCGTACTGTCCGTTTTCAATAGCGTCAACAAAGCCGTCCCGAGTGCCTATGCCCTCGCTTATGAACAGGTCTATTATCTCGTCAACTGTATAGCCTTCGGGTATCATTATGGTAACTATGCGCCGCTCGCCGCTCTGCGCCAGGAACATATTTATAAGACTGTCGTAGTTCTGCGTAGACGAAGCCGTGTACGTTCCGGGTATAAAGTTTTCCCCCTCGTCAAGCTTCAGGCGCGCGTAAAGACGGAATATAGCCGGGTATCTTATGATGCCCTTGTCTGCAAGCTCGTTTGAAACGTCGAGTATCGTAGGATACATGCCGAGGTCTATCTCCGCGGAACGCTCCTTTTTCTGCAGAGCGAACACGTCGTTTCCGACGGAGAGTATAAAGAACGAGGCGGCTATCGATACCAGAAGTATAAGCGTTATATAAATAACGGCGATCGTCACGCTGTATATGGTGCTGTGAGTTTTATATTTAAGCTCGCGCCCCGTTTCGTCAACGCGCTTTTTCTTTTTTTCGCGCAGCTTTTTTTTCTCGTCTGTATTGTTTGTTGCCATTGTGATATTTCCTTTCGAGGTAAACTACTGTCCGGATCTCATGATACCGGCAAACACCGCAAATCCTATGCAGAGCAGAAATCCCGGCGATACGAGCGATATCATAAGTGAGCGAAGTCTTACCGGAAACGGCGGAAATTCCTCATTTTCGCTCTCCGGCTGTTTTTCGGCATCGTATTCAAGTATGTGCTGCGCTCTTGAAAGTGAAAAGAACAGAAACAGAAGCATTGCGCATACGAACGCGAATATGAACGGTATCATGTTGTCCGCCTTGTTTGCCGCGTCGCTAAGTATTTTTTGTGAAAACACGGACATAAGGTTGTATAAAAAATGCGTGATCATGGATGCGAAAACGGATTTTGTCACCTCATATACAAGCGCGAGCACCGCTCCGCATAAGAAATACGAAAGAAGCGAAGAAAACGAAAAGTGGACGAGCGAGAACAGAGCTGAGGAAAGTATCACCGCGCCGAATATGCCGTATTTTCTGTATTCTCCGTATATAACGCTTCGAAAAGCTATCTCTTCTGTTATGGCGGGCAGCAGGCAGTAAATGACTATGACGTATAATATCCCGGTAAAGTTTATTTCAGACAGATCCGCGTAATAGCTGCCGGAGCTGCCGCTCGTTTTAAGGCTCAAAAGCACGGACGCGCAGAACATGAATACAGACGCGCAGATAACGAGTATTATCGACGACGCGCCGAACGGACGGAAACCGGCTTCTTTATACTTTATCGGCCCTTTTATCCTTTTGTATATTATTGACGGCAAAACGAAAACAAGTATCTGCGTTACTAAAACAAACAGAAAAGTGTTAGCGGAAAATTCGCCGCCGGGTTTTATGAAAGACGCCGCGAATATAAGGATGTATATAACGAGGCAGAAAAACGGCGTTATATGGTAATCTTTAATTTTTGACAACTGTGAGGATGCCTCCCTCCGTTACCGTGAAATCAGTCTGTATATCGTACTGACCGCGCGGAACTTTATCAAACAGAAAACAGGCGTATGTAACGGCGGCAGCCGTTCCGTGATACGCGGATAAGAACCTGTCGTAATATCCGCCGCCGTAGCCTACGCGGTAACCGCTTTTGTCCGCGGCGATCGCGGGTATGAAGCAGACGGAGCACGACGGCTGCTCCGGATCAAACGCGGGCAGATCGCCGGTCGGCTCGGAAATGCCGTAAGCGCCGGGCACAAGCTGCGACAGATCTTCAATAAAATGAAATGTCATCTGCCGACCATCTTTTATACAGCGCGGATACGCCACGCGCTTTCCGTCGCGCAGGGCGCGCACGGCAAGATAGGAAAGATCCGGCTCGCCGTTTACCGCCGAATATAAAAGCAGAGTATCATAATATTTATAAGAAACGGAATTCAGTATGTTTTCGCATATTTTTGCCTGAAGCTCCGCTTTCAGATCCTCCGG
>JAEEGW010000354.1 GCA_016280525.1 Clostridiales bacterium | reverse complement strand
TGCCGTGACTGTGCTTGATTTCTTTCGACCGCTGCGCTTTCCTCGCTTTGCTTCATCTGCCCCCGGCAGCGCAAAGCTCGTCTACCCCCCTGTCCCCTCCCACAATCTCTTCACGAGATTGAGGGGGCGCGAATTGTAGGGGCGACCATTGGTCGTCCGTTGTAGGGGGAGGGGTCTTACGTGAACCCCCAACGCTCTCAAGTTCGCGTCGGGGAACCCCTATCCCCTCCCGAGTGAAGAGTGAATAGTGAATAGTGAATAGGTAAGGTGTCCCTGCGGGACGATCTGTGCGCCGTGCCGGTGCTCTTGGTGGTTTCCCGCCCCCCTTTCCGGGGTTCCCCGTTGCTCACTATGTTCGCAACGGGGAACCCCTTCATCCACCCCCAAACCCCCGCCATCCCCCCATTGATTCCAATGGGGCTTTTTGGCGAAACAAAAAAACGGACGACCGATGGTCGCCCCTACAGGATGGACGGGGTTAGATATGCAGGTCAGCAGGGGTCGGCGCCTCGACGACCTGCAACACAAAAGAGCTGACGTGCTGACGTCAGCCCTTTGTATTTAGTGTAACGTTACGTTGCCGAGCTTACGCTGCGGAATAGCGCGACGACGTCCTTGTTGTTGACCTCCGTATCGCCGTTATAGTCGTACAGCGATTCGTCCTCCGCCTGATTGCCCGACGAGACGTATCTGAACAGCGCGACGACGTCCTTGTTGTTTATCTCGCCGTCTTTGTTTATATCTCCCGGCTCAAATTCTTCCGGCCCGGTCTCATCCGGCCCGGTCACGTCGGGCTCGGTCTCGCTCGTTTCTTCTTCAGACGTATCCGGTTCCGTCTCGGTCTCCGTCTCCGTTTCCTCTATGTGCTCGGATACTTTTACAAGCGTCATCGCTATGTAGTTTCCGTCAGCAGATACGGCGCAGATAACGGCCTCGCCCGGTTCGTTTGCCGTGACGGTCTGCCCGTCAAGCGACGCCGCGTCGCCTTTCAGTGTCAGCGTGTACTCCGTACCGTTGTTTGTCGTGATGCCGCACGGCGCGCTCTCGCCAACCTCAAGCTCTATAACGTCCGATCCGAATTCAAGTTTGCCGTTGTTTGCGGGATATACCGTATAGCCGTACAGCGCCATCTCGGCTATTTCTTCCTCGCCGAGAGCGCGCTCGTACAGTCTCACCTCGTCAATGCTTCCGCCGAACGGCAGTGAGCCGTCGTTCAGTACGCCGAAAGACATATCGTACGTTTTTTGCGCTACCGTTCCGCGGAACAGCATGGAAGAAACAAGCTCGCCGTTATCGTATATCTTAAGCCTGTTGTTTTCACGTACTATCGCGAGCAGACGCCAGCCGGAAGGTCCGTTGTTTATATTGTATTTAAGATCTATATCTCCGATATCCGGCGCGTACATCCACAGCTCACCGGAGCGCATATAGAATTCAAAGTGGCCGGATTCCTTCGGTCCTTTTGCTAAAAGCAGATTGAACCCGTCCGTCGCTTTGCCGTTTATCCACATAGTTACGGAGCTGTTCTTCGGGAAAGAGAACGCTACGTCTTCGGCTATAAGACCGGATCCGCCTGCAACGGATAAGGCTCTGCCGACCTTTCCGTTTTCCGTAAACCGCGCCGTGCCGTTTATTTCTTCAAGGGACGTGACGTGCTGACCTTCGGTATACATATCGCCTTCTTCGTCTGCCTCAAAGCTGACGGACATATATAAGCCGCGTTCGACTTTTACGGAAATATATCCCGTTTCGTTTTTGTTTATCTTCGCGTCAGTAAGGCCTATGACGCCTAAGGTATACGTTTTTGTTTCGTCACAGCCGGTAACTTCAAGATATACCGTTTTGCAGTTATCCGCAGCTGCAACGCTTGTTACGGCCGCGCCGCCGTTTAACAGATAGTGCGATATATCCGTCGCGGTCGTCTCGTCCATTTCCGTGCTGAATACTACTTTTATCTTCCCGTCGTCTGTGAAATCTGCGGAAAGAACGGTCGGTCTTGCCGTGTCGGTAACCGTTTTGAACGATACGGAACCGGACGCGGCGGAAACGTTGCCGTTGTTGTCTTCCGCCTTCAGGGTCACGGTGTAATTCGTCGCTTCCGTCAGATTTTGCAGGTTGTATTCCGTTTTTGTTTTATGTATAGGCAGAGTAATATCAAGATCTGTACCCTTGACCGTAAGTATGTATCTGTAAAGTCCCGTATCGTCTGTCGAGGCGTTCCACTTTACCGTCGCGCTGTCGCCTTTTACGTTCGTTACGGTCAGGTTTGACGGCGCTGTCGGCGGCGTTACGTCCGCCGCGTCCGCAAAGTTGAAGCAGTCTATACCGGTGAAGAGCGAAGCGTCGTTTATTCTTATATCAACGCTTTCTCCGGGCGTCAGCAGGAAATAGTTGTCGGAGCAGACGAATTTGTCCTCAGCGCTGCTCTTGAGGCTTACGCCTATCGCGGGCACGCTGCCGGTGTTCTTTATTTTCACAATATTTCCGGTAACGCTGTATTCAAGTGTCGTGCGCGGCAGATAGAACATACAGCCGCTGTCGTATTCGTAGTTGAAATACATATACGTGCGGTTGTAGAACCGTCCGCTGACGTACAGATCGGCTGTGATTATGAGCGGCGTGTGATCGGTCTGTTCTTTTGTCAGCTTGAAATTGCCGAGTTTGTTTACGGTCTCTCCCGTTATGCCGGCAAAATTCTCCGTTTTGACAATATTGAGCTGTTCGTCGTACGCGGTCATTTTCACGGACGTGGACTCGCCCTGAAGCATAAGCGCATCGTCAAGTATGTATACCGGAAGCGACAGGGAAGAGGAGCCGTTGACTTTGCTTATGGTGTTGTATTTTTTCACGGTGAACGCCGCCATAACGGAGCGGTACGCGTCCTGCATGAGATAATACGAGATCTTCGGCGCGCCGTACCAGTCCACGATAGACCAGGATGCGCCGGGATAGTTGTCGTTCAATTTATATATAACGTTTGCGGAGTTCAGCGGCGCTTTAATACGCTGGTTTATGGCAAGCGGATAATCCGCCTGCGCCTGCGAAAGCTGTGAACCGAGTATCACTCCGTCAAGCGACTCCTCGTCGCT
>JAEEGW010000353.1 GCA_016280525.1 Clostridiales bacterium | reverse complement strand
CTTATGAGGGCTACTGCAACACGCCGATGGTACCGCAGTGGAAGCTGGCGCTGATGGCAAAATACGTTTTCACGCGGTATCTCAATCAAAAGGACAAAGTAATGGAGCTGGCGAACGGAATGTTGCTTCAGCACATTAACGACACGCCCGAATTTGAGGACAACGCGGAGCTTGTCATTTACAAGCAGACGGAGATCGACAAGCTGGACAGGCGGTTTGAGCGACTGCTCACTATGCGGATGGACGGCGAGGTCACGGCGGACGTTTTCATTTCAAGCAGCAACGAGATCCGCGAAATGATCGACAAGCTCAAATCGGAGATCGCCGCGTTGACGGCGGACGCGCCGGAAGAGACCGCTTCCGACTACGAGGACAAGATCACGTTTTTGAAATTCGCGCTGGAGCAGTACACGCACTTCGACGAGGACAGAGAGATACCGGACAGCGTTTTGGAAGCGTTCGTTGAGAAGATCGTGATATTTGAAGATCATTTTGAGTGGCATCTGCGCTTCGGTAGCCCCGACGGCCCGACAAAATGCGGCGTAAACGGCAAAGCAAACGAAAACCCGACGGTCTGGGGAGAGGGAGACGATCCCTCCCCCGCCGGACTGGCGCAGGACAGGCCGCTATAAAGGACAGGAAATAAGATAACCTGATTGTAATTGTACAATCAGGATTATCCTGAATCGTACAAAATAGATTATCCTAAACATACAGCCTCATCAGGCAAAACCGGTGGGGCTGTTTTTCTATGCAAAAACATGGGTCTGGTTCTTTCTTTCCTATTACAATATTATTTTTATAATTATGCGGCCGCTATCCGGCGAACTTCTGACGGCGCGGTTTTTTTAAAAAACTTCGGAAAAACAGTATTCAAACGGCTTGATTTTGGTATCGTTATATGATATAATCATAAAAAATCCGATACAAATAAACGGAGGGATTATGGGTATTCCGTCAAAAGTCAAGGTAACATCGCTTGTACTTAAACTTATCGTCACAACTTCTGCGGTCGTCGGCACGATACTGAGCGCCAGGGCGGCGATTAATCTGTTCATGAGCGGGAGCAGGGTCTTTATGTTCTTCACGATCCAGTCAAATATCGCCATTGCTCTGCTCTCCGTCATAGGAGCGGCGATCCTTATAAAAAAGCCGCTGATGTCCGGCTTATGGCCCGTTATCGTATTCGTCGGCACGGTCTCCATAACTCTGACGGGCGCCGTGTTCACGTTCATACTCGCGCCGACTCTCGGAGAAAGCGCCTGGAATCTGCAGAATATTCTGACGCACGTCGTTGTTCCGGCGGCGGCGATAGTGGATTTTCTTATAACGGGAGCGTATTTTAACATAAAGAAAAAATGCGTATTCTGCGTAATAATACCGCCCGGCGCGTACGCCGTTTACGCGGGCATAGGATATCTGGCGGGCTGGGAATTCGCGGAAGGGTGCAACTACCCGTACTTCTTTTTGAACTGGGGCAGTCCGGCCGGCGCGTTCGGCTTTACTAAAGAGATGCCTTTTATGGGCTGCGTGTGGTGGATACTTCTTCTGCTTCTGCTCCTCATCGCCGTCGGATACGCGTATTTGTTTATACTTGACGGAATAAAGAAAGTTATAAAAAAACAGGGTAAATAAGCAAAAAGACACGGACTATTTTGTCCGTGCCTTTTTTGTTTTTTTCAGTTTATGGTCGATATGCCGATATTCGATTCTTCAAGCACGTCAAGGAGCATGCGGACGGTGTCGAGCGAGGTGAGTATCGCAACTCCGTTCTGCGCGGCAGCGCGGCGTATGGCGTATCCGTCGCCGTAGTGGACGCCGGAGAGTATCGCGCGCGTGTTTATGACGTAGCTCACGTAACCGGCGCGAATCGAACGTACGACCTCGTCGCTGCCCTCGCTCGGTTTGCCGAGCGTCCTCGTCCTGATGCCGTGCTCGCGCAGGACGTGAGCGGTAAGCGACGTGGCTTCAATATTGAAGCCCATATTGTAAAATCTTCTTACAAGCGGTATCGTCTCCTCTTTATCTTCGTCCGCTACGGACACGAGCACCGTGCCGTAGTTTTTCAGCTTCATGCCGGAGGCGGTGAGCGCTTTGTACGCCGCGCGGTGCAGCTTGCTGTCGTAGCCTATCGCCTCTCCGGTGGATTTCATCTCCGGGGACAGATACGAGTCCATACCGTATAGCTTTGAGAACGAAAACGCGGGGACTTTTATATAAAAACGGTCTTTTTCCTTTGGATATATCTCAAATATCCCCTGCTCTTTAAGCGTTATGCCGAGCATCACGCGCGTGCCTATGTCCGCTAAACTGAAGCCCGTCGCTTTAGAAAGAAACGGAACGGTGCGCGACGAGCGCGGGTTTACCTCTATGATATAGACGTTATCGTCCTTGTCCACGATGAACTGGATGTTGAACAGACCGACTATACCGATGCCGAGACCCAGCTTTTTCGTATATTTGAGTATCAGCGCCTTGACTTTATCGGATAAAGTATACGGCGGATATACGCTGACGGAGTCGCCGGAATGGACGCCCGTGCGCTCCACGAGCTCCATTATACCGGGCACGAAAACGTCGCGTCCGTCGCATACGGCGTCCACCTCCACCTCTTTGCCTTTGATATACTTATCTATAAGCACCGGTTTGTCAACGTCTATTTCAACGGCGGTTTTCAGATAATTTCTCATATCGCGCTCTTTTGCGACGATCTGCATCGCGCGGCCGCCCAAAACGAAGCTCGGGCGGACGAGGACGGGATAACCTATCTCCGCCGCGGTTTTTACGCCCTCTTCAATATCCGTCACGGCTTTGCCGCGAGGCTGGGGTATGTCAAGCGAAATAAGCAGATTTTCAAACAGGTCTCTGTTCTCCGCTCTGTCTATTGCGTCGCAGTCCGTGCCTATGATATTCACGCCGCGGTCTTTTAACGGATCGGCTAAATTTATGGCCGTCTGACCACCGAGCGTGACTATAACGCCCTCCGGTTTTTCAAGCTCTATCACGTTCATGACGTCTTCTATGCAGAGCGGCTCGAAATAGAGTTTATCCGAACAGGTATAGTCCGTTGAGACTGTCTCCGGATTGTTGTTTATTATAATAGCCTCGTATCCCGCCGCTTTTATGGTCTGCACGGCGTGAACGGTCGAATAGTCGAATTCCACGCCCTGGCCTATGCGTATGGGGCCGGAGCCGAGCACGACTATTTTCTTTTTATCCGATACGACGGATTCGTTTTCTTCCTCGTAAGTTGAGTAGAAATACGGTATATAGCTGTCAAACTCCGCGGCGCAGGAGTCTATCATTTTAAATATGGGTCTTATGTTGTTTTTTATGCGCAGTCCGTATATTTCTTTTTCGGCAACACCCCACAAAACGCCTATTTCTTTATCCGAAAAGCCGGATTTCTTTGCATCGGCTAACGCCTGCAAATCGAACGGTCTTGCTTTTATTTTTGTCTCTTCTTCTACGATATTTCTTATTTTTCTTAAAAACAGGCGGTCTATAACGGTAATGTCGGCTATCTCGTCGACCGACGCGCCGAGGCGGAAGAGCGCGGCTATTGCAAATATACGGTCGTCTTTGCCGTCTTTTACGTAGTCAAGCAGCGCGTCTTTTGTAAAGTTATCGAATTTCGGCAGATGAAGATGATAAGCGCCGATCTCAAGCGAGCGTATGCCTTTGAGCAGACTTTCTTCAACAGTTCTGCCCACGCTCATCGTCTCGCCGGTGGCTTTCATCTGGGTGGATAATCTGTTGTCCGCGTCCGTGAATTTGTCAAACGGGAACCGCGGCAGCTTCGTTACAACGTAGTCGAGCGCCGGCTCAAACGAGGCGGGGGTGTTCGCGAGCATTATTTCGTCAAGCGTCATGCCCACGCCTATCTTTGCCGAAACGCGGGCTATCGGATAGCCGCTCGCTTTGGAGGCGAGAGCGGAGCTGCGCGAGACGCGCGGGTTTACTTCTATTAAATAATACTGAAACGACCCGGGATCGAGCGCGAACTGCACGTTGCAGCCGCCCTCTATTTTAAGCGCGCGGATGATCTTCAGCGCGCTGTCGCGCAGCATGTGATATTCTTTGTTCGTTAAGGTCTGCGATGGGCAGACGACTATCGAGTCTCCGGTATGCACGCCGACGGGGTCCACGTTTTCCATATTGCAGACGGTTATCGCCGTGTCGTTTTTGTCGCGCATTACCTCGTATTCTATTTCTTTATAGCCCTTTACGCTCTTTTCTATAAGCACCTGACCGACCGGGGAAAGCGACAGACCGTTTTTTAAAAGCGGTACAAGCTCCTCTTCGTTTTCCGCAAAGCCGCCGCCCGTGCCGCCTAAGGTGAACGCCGGGCGCAAAACTACCGGATAACCGATATTTTCCGCGATCTGCACACCTTCTTCAACGCCGGAACAGGTCTGTGACGGCAAAACCGGCTCGCCTAAGCTCTCGCACAGGCTTTTGAACAGGTCTCTGTCCTCCGCCCGCTCGATGCTTTCGCTTTTCGTGCCGAGCAGCTCAACGCCGCATTCTTTTAAAACGCCCTTTTTCTCAAGCAGGACGGCTAAATTCAGCCCCGTCTGCCCGCCTATGCCGGGAAGTATGGCGTCCGGCCTTTCGTAGCGGATTATTTTGGCTATGTATTCAAGCGTCAGCGGCTCCATATAGACCTTATCTGCTATCGACGTATCGGTCATGATCGTTGCGGGGTTTGAATTGCACAAAACGACCTCGTAACCCTCTTCTTTTAAGGCAAGGCACGCCTGAGTACCCGCGTAGTCGAACTCCGCCGCCTGACCTATGACTATGGGACCTGAGCCGATGACGAGTATTTTTTTGATATCTGTCCGTTTAGGCATTTTCCGTACTCCCTTTCATATATCCGATGAATTTGTCAAACAGATATACGCTGTCCTGCGGTCCGGGCGCGGATTCCGGGTGGTACTGCACGCTGTACGCGCGGTCCGTCTCGCATTTCACGCCCTCCACCGTCCTGTCAAGCAGATTTATATGCGTCGCGGTGAGCGGCGTATTCTTTAAACTGTTTATATCCACGGCGTAGGAATGGTTCTGGCTCGTTATATCTATTCTTCCGGTTTCTATGTTTTTCACGGGATGATTGCCGCCGCGGTGGCCGAATTTGAGCTTATAAGTCTTTGCCCCGTACGCGAGCGAAAGTATCTGATGGCCGAGACATATTCCGAATACCGGGTATTTGCCGATTAAAGTCTTAACGGTTTTTATCGTTTCCGGCACGTCTTCCGGGTCGCCGGGGCCGTTTGATATGAAAATTCCGTCCGGCTTAAGTTCTTCTATGACGCCCGATTCCGTGTTCCACGGCACGACGGTTACGCGGCAGCCCTTTTTGTTCAGCGAGCGGACTATGTTCTTTTTCATTCCGCAGTCTATCGCAACGACGTGATGCGGCAGCTCTTCTCCGCCGGCCTCATATATGTTTTTGCAGCTCACGCGTGAAACGGCATCCTTAGGAACAGGCGTTTCTTCAATAATTTTCAGTCCTTTTTCAAGCGGAGTGTCCGCGCCTGTCAGAAGCACTCTTCTGCTGCCTTTGTCGCGTATGGAGCGCGTCAGTTTTCTCGTATCAACTCCCGAGATGCCGGGGATCCCGAACCTTTTCATAACGGAGCCGAGCGTCCCGGCCGATCTGAAATTGGACGGCTCGTCGTTATATTCGCGTACGATAAAAGCGCCGACGGTGGGTATATCCGTTTCGTAATCGTCTTCCGCCATGCCGTAGTTGCCGATAAGCGGGTAAGTCATCACTACCGCCTGGTCCGTATAGGACGGATCTGACAAGATCTCCTGATAACCGACCATGGACGTGTTGAAAACGAGCTCGAGTACATCGTCCTTATCCGCGCCGAAAGAGCAGCCGTAAAACTGCTCTCCGTCTTGCAATATCAACTTTTTATTAGGTCTTTTTACCATATCATATTTCCTCTTTCGCCCTCTCGGAAAGTCTTTGCTCAAAACGGTTTTTGTTGTTGTCCTTCGGGATTTTCGTAGGATATACTCCGTCAAAGCACGAACGGCAAAAGTGGCTGCCGCCGCAGAGCTGATCAAGTCTGTCCACCGGGAAAAATCCGAGAGAATCCGCACCTATCATTTTTGCTATCTCCGGCACGGTGTGATGAACGGCTATGAGATTTTTCTGCGAATCTATATCCGTTCCGTAATAGCAAGGGTAAAGAAACGGCGGCGCGGTGACGCGCATATGTATCTCCTTAGCTCCGGCCTGCCGCAGAAGCGCGACGATGCGGCCGGACGTGGTGCCGCGGACTATCGAATCGTCTATTAAAACTATCCTTTTTCCGTTTACTACGTCTTTATCCGCGGAGAGCTTTATGCTCACCCGGTCAAGCCTGTCGCACGGGGCGATGAACGTTCTGCCCACGTATTTGTTTTTGACGAGCCCTATATCGTACGGTATGCCGGACTCCCTGCTGTAGCCGAGCGCGGCGTCAAGCCCCGAATCCGGAACGCCTATCACTATATCCGCGTCCACCGGATGCGTCTGCGCCAGCACGGCTCCGGCGTTTAGCCTCGCCATGTGGACGGACTGACCGTCAATTACCGAATCCGGGCGCGAAAAATATATAAATTCAAAAATGCAGATCTTTTTCTCTTCTTTACCGCAGTGCTCGCGCCTTGATACGACGCCGTCATTGCTGAAGATTATTATTTCACCGGGGTCTACGTCGCGTATGAATTCCGCGCCAACGGCTTTCAGCGCGCAGCTTTCGGAGGCGACGACGTATATGCCGTCTTTCGTCTTGCCGTAGCAGAGCGGGCGGAAGCCGTGCGGGTCTCTTGCGCAGATAAGCTTCTGCGGCGACATCAGAACGAGCGAATACGCGCCTTCCAGCGTGTCCATGGCGCGGCTGAGCGCCTCCTCGATAGACGGAGCTGTCAGCCGCTCTTTCGTTACGATATACGCGATAGTCTCCGTATCGCTTGACGTGTGGAAAATAGCGCCGGACAACTCAAGCGCGGAGCGCAGCTCACCGGCGTTAGACAGATTGCCGTTATGCGCTATCGCCATTCTGCCTTTCTGGTGGTTTACCTCTATCGGCTGGCAGTTGTTTCTGTTTGTGCCGCCGGTCGTGCCGTAGCGCGTGTGAGCGACCGCCATGGTCGCCGCCGGGAAAGACGACAGTACGTTTTTTGTAAAAACCTCGCTTACTATGCCTATATCCTTATGCGATACGAAAACCCCGTCGTCGTTTACCACTATGCCGCAGCTCTCCTGCCCTCTGTGCTGCAAGGCGTATAATCCGTAGTAACACATGGCAGATACGTTGAATGGCGTTTTCGACATAACGCCGAAAACGCCGCATTCTTCATGTATACTCATTTTATTTTGTCCTTCATCCGCTCAAAAGCCGCGCCTATGAAGCCTAAGAAAAGCGGATGCGGCTTGTTGGGGCGTGATTTGAATTCGGGATGATACTGTACGCCCACGTAAAACGGTCTGTCGGACAGCTCGGACGTCTCAACGAGCAGACCGTCGGGCGACATACCTGATAACGTCAAACCGTTTTTAACAAGTATATCGCGGTAATCGTTATTGAATTCGTAGCGGTGGCGGTGGCGCTCGCTGATGCTCGGTTTGCCGTAGCATTTAGCCATTGTCGTGCCGGGTTTTATCTCGCACGGATAAGCGCCTAAACGCAGCGTGCCGCCCTTGTCTATATCGTCGCTCTGACCGGGCATAAAATCTATGACTTTGTTTTTGCACTGCTCGTCAAACTCGCCGGAGTTGGCGTCGGCTATACCCGCGACGTTTCTTGCGTATTCTATTACGGCGATCTGCATACCGAGGCAGATGCCGAAAAACGGCAGGTCGTTTTCTCTTGCGTATCTGACCGCGGTTATCATGCCTTCTATGCCGCGCTGGCCGAAGCCGCCGGGGACGATAATGCCGTCAAGGTCTTTTAACACCTCGGAAACGTTTTCCGCGGTTATGGTCTCAGAATCTATCCAGTGTATTTTTATATGCGTGTTGTAGAAATATCCGGCGTGGCGCATTGCCTCCGCGACGGATAAATACGCGTCGTGCAGGCCTACGTATTTGCCCACAAGACCGATATGTACCGTATAAGGTCTTGATTTTATGCGGTCCACCATTGCGGACCATTCCGTAAGGTCCGGCTCTTTTGTCTGCAAGCCGAGCTCACGGCAGACTACTTCCGAAAAATGCGATCTTTCAAGCATAAGCGGCGCTTCGTAGAGGTTCGGCAGCGTTATATTTTCTATTACGCAGTCCTTTTTTACGTTGCAGAAAAGCGAAATTTTATCAAATATGCTTTCTTCAAGCGGCTCGTCGCAGCGCAGGATTATGATATTCGGGTTCACGCCCATTCCCTGCAGCTCCTTGACCGAATGCTGCGTCGGCTTCGTTTTATGCTCCTCCGAGGCGTGCAGATACGGCACGAGCGTGACGTGGATGAACAGACTGTTTTCGCGTCCGACCTCAAGCGATATCTGTCTTACCGCCTCAATAAACGGCTGCGATTCTATATCGCCTATCGTGCCGCCTATTTCGGTTATTACGACGTCCGCGTCGGAGTGTTTGCCGACGTTATATACAAAGTTTTTTATTTCGTTCGTAATATGCGGGATGACCTGCACGGTAGATCCCAAATATTCTCCGCGGCGCTCTTTATTAAGCACGTTCCAGTAGACTTTACCAGTGGTCAGGTTTGAATATTTGTTTAAGTCTTCGTCGATAAACCGCTCGTAGTGGCCTAAGTCAAGGTCGGTCTCCGCGCCGTCTTCGGTAACGTAGACTTCGCCGTGCTGATACGGGCTCATCGTACCGGGGTCAACGTTTATATAAGGGTCTAATTTCTGCGCGGCGACTTTCAGACCGCGTGATTTCAGCAGACGTCCGAGCGACGCCGCGGTTATGCCTTTGCCTAAACCGGAGACAACGCCGCCGGTAACGAAAATATACTTTGTCATTATCATATCCTCCTTATACTCCGCTGTTTCCGTAGTTTGACAGCACGCGTGCTGACGGGTCGTTTACGTTGCAGCCCTCCCACTCTTTGTTGGGCATCCAGAAATCAACTACCATATCCGACTGACCGGGATAATATTTTTCAAAAATCTGTCTGTATAAAAGCGATTCTTTTGTAAACGGCTGCGCGTGGCTGTATTTTTTTCTTTCTTTTTCAAATTCTTCGTCTGTATATCTGCTTTCCGCGTATTCTTTAAGATAATCCACCATACTGTGACCCACCGCGTCGGAAAACGCCGCTTTTTCACGCCACAGGATGCTGTCCGGCAGATATCCGAGCCCCTCAAACGCGTGACGGAGCAGATATTTGCCCTTGTTATATTTGTTTAATTTCATTTCCGGGTCGAGGCTCATGACGTATGATACGAAATCCAGATCGCCGAACGGGACGCGGGCTTCCAGACTGTTTACGGAAATACATCTGTCCGCGCGCAGAACATCGTACATATGAAGCTCTCTTACGCGCTTCTCCGCTTCAAGCTGGAACGCCTCGGCGGTCGGCGCGAAATCCGTATATTTATATCCGAAAAGCTCGTCGGAAATTTCACCCGTTAAAAGCACGCGTATATCCGTCTGCTCGTGTATGGCTTTGCACACGAGATACATACCCATGCTCGCGCGGATCGTCGTTATATCGTACGTGCCGAGCAGATGAACGACGTTTTCAAGGTACGATATGACGTCGTCCGGCGTCATATAGACCTCCGTATGATCCGCGCCGATAAAGTCCGCGACCTGTTTTGCGTATTTTAAATCAATAGCATCCTTAGTCATGCCTATTGCGAACGTCTTTATCGGATGCTCGCTCTTTTTCGCCGCTATCGCGCAGACGAGAGAAGAATCAAGCCCGCCGGAGAGCAGAAAACCGACTTTTGCGTCCGCGACGAGCCGTTTTTCAACGCCGGCTATCAGCTTTTCGCGTATGTTCTTACACGCGTCTTCTATATCAGTATAGCAAACGTTTTTGACTTTTGCAATGTCGCAATATGAAATAAATTCTCCGTTTTTGTAATAATGACCGGGCGGGAACGGCATGATCTTATCCGTCAGACCTACGAGGTTTTTCGCCTCGCTTGCAAACATTATAACGCCGTTTTTATCGTATCCGTAATACAGCGGACGTATGCCTATCGGGTCGCGGGCGGCTATATACTCGTCCGTCCTGCCGTCGTATATGATGCAGGCAAATTCCGCGTCGAATTTTTTAAACATATCCACCCCGTATTCAAAATACATGGGCAGGATTATCTCGCAGTCGCTGTCGCTTTTGAACGTATAGCCTTTTTCTTTAAGCTTTTCCCGCTCTTTTTCAAATCCGTACAGCTCGCCGTTACATACGGCATAGCAGCCGTTCAAACAAAACGGCTGCATACCGGTATGCGTTAAGCCCATTATGGATAATCTGTGGAAACCGAGCAGTCCTTTGCCCGTGTCTATGACGCGGGTATCGTCCGGGCCGCGCGATTTTGTTCTTTCAAATGCTTTGTCAAAGCCGGCTTTATCACTGACTTTGCCGCAGTAACCGAAAACCGAACACATAAAACAGTCTCCTTATTCAACGTCCTGTAAAGCGTCGTAACCCTCTTCTCCGGTACGGACCTTTACAACGTTTTCAACGTCGTAGACGAATATCTTGCCGTCGCCTATGTGACCGGTATAAAGCACGCTCTTTGCCGTTTCTATAACGTGTCTTACAGGCACTTTGCTTACGACTATATCCACCTGTATCTTAGGCAGAAGGTTCGCTTCCACAACGACGCCGCGGTAATATTCAGGCTGTCCCTTCTGCGCGCCGCAGCCGAGCACGTGGGATACGGTCATACCCGTTATGCCTATATCCATCATGGCGTTCTTCAACGCCTCGAATCTCTGCTCTTTGCAGATGATCTCCACCTTTGTGAATTTCGGAGAACCGTCGTCGAAAGCCGGGACTTTCTTTACCGGTACCGCCTCCGCGACAGGCGTGTCGCCGCTTACCGCGACGGCGCCTTCATAGCCGTAATCAAGGCTTTCCACCGCCGGTACAAAGTCCGCGTATGCGCTCGGCAGACCGTGCTCGGTCTTGTCAAGTCCTTTGATCTCTTCTTCTTGCGACACGCGCAGACCTATAGTTTTTTTCAGTATGAAAAACGTCAAAGTCATCATAACGACGGTCCAGGCGAGTATCGCGGCGATGCCGAGCGTCTGGACGCCGAGCAGAGTGAAATCCCACGTATAAAACAGTCCTTTGAGTCCCGCGGGGGCTTCCGGGTTTGCGAGCAGACCTACCGCGATAGTTCCCCATACGCCGTTTGCAAGGTGTACGCCTACGGCGCCGACCGGGTCGTCTATATGTAATTTCAGATCAAGAAATTCTACCACGAATACAACGAGCAGACCCGAAACTATGCCTACTATGCTTGAACCGAGAGCGTCAAGCGCGTCGCAGCCTGCCGTGATGCCTACAAGACCCGCAAGCGAGGCGTTTAAGCACATTGAAACGTCCGGCTTTTTGTTTTTTATCCACGTAAAGATCATCGTGGTGCAGGTGGCGACAGCCGGAGCTATCGTCGTCGTTAAGAATATGGACGAAAGCGAATTGCCGTCCCACGCCGCCGCGCCGTTGAAGCCGTACCAGCCGAACCATAAGATGAAGCAGCCGAGCGCGCCGAGCGTTATGGAGTGGCCGGGGATGGCGTTGACTTTTTTTACTTTCCCGGCTTTGTCTTTTAAATACTTGCCGAGTCTCGGACCGACCATTATAGCTCCGATCAGAGCCGTAACGCCGCCGACAGAGTGTATCGCCGCGGAACCCGCGAAATCATGGAAGCCCATTTGTACGAGCCAGCCGTTGCTGTTCCATACCCAGCCCGCCTCGATAGGATATACGAAAAGCGAGATTACGCCGGAATAAATGCAGTACGATATGAATTTAGTTCTCTCCGCCATCGATCCGGAGACTATCGTCGCCGCCGTGGCGCAGAAAACGAGGTTGAATACGAACGAAGGGGCGTTGCCGGCTTTTAAAAATCCGCCGAAATCGGTCAGGATCTTGAGGTTGGGCACGCCTATGAAACCGAGCACGTAATCCTCCGCCATCATAAGCGAGAAGCCGAGCAGAACGAACACGACCGTGCCGATGCAGAAGTCCATAAGGTTCTTCATTATGATGTTGCCCGCGTTTTTTGCGCGTGTAAATCCGGTCTCCACCATAGCGAAACCCGCTTGCATGAAGAACACGAGCGCGGCTCCTATAAGAAACCAGACGCCGAAAACTTCACTTGTAACGGTATCTTGTATCAGTTGAGTTAAACTTTCGGTTGCCATTCAAATACACCTCTTATCTTACGCTGAAAAGGATATCGGCGTAGCTCGGGAACGGCCAGTACGATTTAGCCGTGAGCGTTTCCGCCTCGTCGCACGCGACGCGCAGACCGCACATCTCGGACAG
>JAEEGW010000352.1 GCA_016280525.1 Clostridiales bacterium | reverse complement strand
TTCAAGCTCGTGATACGGCATCAGTTCTTCGTCAATGATTTTTATTATTTTATCCCAATTCTTTATTATTATATCAAGTCTTGCCGCGCATTTTTGCTTTTCGTACTTTCCTTCTTTTTCTTCAAGCGCGATGATGCTTTCGGCAGAGGAGCCGAAATATTCTCTTACGTCGCGCTCCCACGCCTGTTTATCAAAAGAATTTATATGAGCCAGCGCCTTTTCTTTATCGGGCGTTATTTTTTTCAGTTCCTCATATTTTTTCAGCGTCAGAAGCGTGCCGACGCCGACCTGTATTCCGTGCAGCTCGCACTGTCTGTTCTCTTCAAGACAGCGCATATCCCACAGATGAGAATAATAATGCTCTACGCCGGACGCCGGGCGCGAAGACTTTGCGTACGTCATAGCCATACCGACCATTATAAGCCCGTTTACTATCTCTTTTACAGCATTTTTATCTCCGCCGGCCGCCGCTTCCGCGTTGTCTGTCGCGGCTTTGCGGCATCTTCTCATTATCTTTGCCACGTCGTCGCAGTAATGCTCGCCGGTTATGAGATTGCTTATGCGCCATTCGCATATAGACACGGTCTTCGCGCACATATCGCCAATACCCGCAAGAAGCAGTTTTTTCGGTGCTTTGGAGATTATCTCCGTATCGCATATAAGATAGTCCGGGCATTTACATTTGACGGACGTCTTTACGCCGTTATATATCACAGACGCGGAATCGGACGCGTAACCGTCCATTGACGGGCAGGTAGGCACGTAAATATACGGTATATGGGCCGTGTACGAAAGCAGCTTGCACAGGTCGTTCACCACACCGCCGCCGATACCTGTCACCGCGCCGCACGATGCGTCGTAGCTCATGACTATATTGCCGAGCGCTTTTTCCGTCGGCTCGGGGCGCTCAAACCCCTCGTCGGCTTTTATAAGACAGACTTTGCATTTTATACCGTTCTTTTCAAGGATCGAGACCGCCGTATTCCCCGCCGCCGCAAAAGTATTTTCGTCCGCTACGATAAAAACGGTATTTGTGCCAATAGCTCTTACCGTTTCCGGCAGTTCGTTTATCGCGCCGTCACAAACGGAAATGCCTTTTACAGTCGACTCGTGAACGTAACCGCAGTCACACACAAACCTTTTTCCGACAAGCTCTGACGGTGAGTATTCATATATTTTCATTCGTTTTCTCCTGTTCACGTCCCGTAAGGGACATATCGCATCCCGTCAGGGATATATCGCATCGAAGATATATCGCGCCGAAGGCATATCGCGTCCCGCAAAGGACCATTTATATTTACTTCTCAAATGCGATATAATGCTGATGCATGCGATATACTGCGCTTTGCGCTGCTTGTTATTCACGTCCCGTAAGGGACATATCGCATCCCGTCAGGGATATATCGCATCGAAGATATATCGCGCCGAAGGCATATCGCGTCCCGCAAGGGACATATCACATCCGTATTTTTTTCAATTAAATATTCTCGTTGCCGTTTTTCTTTGCAGTTGTTATTGAAGCGATTAGTTTACGGCGTATTGAACCGCATTTATTCAACAATGATTTATATTGAATTTCAGAAATAGATTTAGTTCTAAAAAGTATTTCAAGCCAATACTCTGTTTCATAGCATTCTTTTAGAGATACTTCAAGTTTATTAATAAAATCCGCTCTGCTTTGTGCATATGTAGCTTAGTGTGCATTTGCACCTATTGAAGAACAGGATCGCATTAATTGATTAGTGTATATAGATTTACCTTTAATTGCACTGCATAGTTCGGTAACTTCTACAGTTAGCTCAACAGCAAGTTCTTTTATTGAATTTTCGCTCATATTAAATTCACCCTTAAATAATCCATCGATTTACTTCTCAAATGCGATATACGCTCACTGTGTTCGCGTGCGATATATTTGCGTACCGCAAATGCGATATAATGCTGATGCATTGCGATATGCTGCGCTTTGCGCAGCGTGTCAAAACAACACTTCCGTTATTATCCCGCCTCCTATAACACATCCGTCGTCATCGTAAAATACAGCCGACTGTCCGGGCGCGGCTAAGCGTACCGGTTTATCAAAAGCTATTTTCATACGGTTATCGTCCGTTTTTTCAAGCGTCGCGTACTCCCCGGGGTGGCGGTATCTGACCTTCACGTGGCAGCGCAGTTTTTCGCCCGTCTCCGGCTCCGGTACGCTTAAGAAATTCAAGTCTTTGCATACTATTTCCCTGCATCCCGTATCGGCGTCGGTACTAAGCACTATCTCATTTTTGTCCGCGCGGATCTTTTTGATATACGCCGGGCGTCCGAGCGCGATGCCGAGCCCTTTTCTCTGCCCCACCGTATAGTGGATTATGCCTTTGTGCCTGCCTAAGACCTTGCCGTCCTCGTCCACGTAATTGCCCTCTCCGGGAATTTCCGCGCTCGTATGAGCGCATATAAAATCCGCGTAATCGCCGTCCGTTACAAAGCATATCTCCTGCGAATCCGGTTTTGACGCGACCCGTAACCCCGCCTGCTCAGCTATGGCTCTGACCTGCTGCTTTGAATACCGGGCAAGCGGCATGAGCGTGCGCTCAAGCTGTTTCTGGCTCAGCCGGTACAGCATATACGTCTGGTCTTTTTCCGCAAAAAGCGCTTTTTTGACCGTATATCTGCCGTTTTCAAGCCTGACTTTTTCCGCGTAGTGTCCGGTGGCGACGTATTCCGCCTGAAGCAGATCGGCGTAATACAAAAGCCGCTCCCATTTAATTTCACGGTTACAGATAACGCAGGGATTCGGCGTAAAGCCGTGCAGATAATCGTTAATAAATGGCTGTATGACCTTTTTTTCAAAATCGAGCGTACAGTTGAAGACGTGGTAGGGTATGCCCAGAATACGCGCGGTCTCCCTCGCGTCGTCTATCTCACAGCAGCGGCTTTCCTCCCCGCTTTCGCTCTGCCAGCTGCGCAGAGTGACGCCTGTAACGTCGTATCCCTGCCGCTTTAAAAGATACGCCGCGACGGCGCTGTCCACGCCGCCGGACATTCCGACTATTACCCCGGGCATCATTTTACCTCTTCTCTTATACCGAGCGTCATCTGCTCAAATTCTTTATGTTCTTCAAGCGCTTTTTTAACGTTGATACTGTAATCAACGACAGTGCAGTGCGCGTATTCATCGTCAAAATACTCTCTTATCCTCACGCCGCCCAACGCTTCCATAGTCTTCCACGACGCGGGATTGTGCAGATCCGCGTCAAGAAATACGTTTTCTATGCCGTATTTATCGCAGACTTTGAGCGCAAGATACAGATTTATCTTGTTATAGCCTTTTCCGCGCTCCGTAGGTCTTATGCTGTAGCCGATATGACCGCCGTATTTGCTCAGTTTCTCGTTCAAAGCAAGGCGCACGTTTATCATACCTACGATCTTATCGTCGTTTTCTCTTATCAGAAAATACGTCCGTGCCGGTACTTTTTCCCCGTTCGGTATCCTTTTGTAATCTTCTTCAAGCTTTATCAGCCAGCCTTCGTAGTCGTCAAGATATCGGCGTAAGCCCCCCACGCCGTTTATTTCCGAATCATATTCAAAAAATTCGTTTATGTAAGCAACAGCCGCGTCTTTTCTTTTTATACCCGGCACTTCAAAATAAAACTTTTCCATTTTTCACAGCCTCTTTGACAGCAAAACGAATCCTTCGTCAGGCTTCGGCGTCATGTTTTCGTCAACTGCGCAGGGGTCGGCATAACAGTCCTTTATTTTCGTTGTGAAACCCATGTGCGTATACATTTTTATGTTCGCTTCTTCCGTCATCCCGACGCCTATCGCGGCGTATTCAAATCCCTCTTTTTTCAGCTCCGCAAGCGCCGTATTCATCAGAAGGCTCCCGTACCCTTTTCCGCGGTATTCTTTTTCAACGCGGAAAGCGCACAGATAAGCGGTCGTTTTCCCGTCCGCAAAATCGGTATCATCCAGTTTCCGGAAAACGTACAGCTCGCCCGCGATCGCGCCGCCGTCATAAAGTGCATGGAAAACTGCATTGCCGGAATCTATATTTCGGCAGAAAAATCTTGCCGTAGGCGACGCTTCTTCGGCGCTTTCATATCCCCACAGCCTGAGCATTTCTCCGCTTCTGCTTTTTCGTACGACCATATAAAACCTCTGTATTTTTCACGTCCCGAAGGGACATATCGCATCCGCAGGATATATCGCATCGAAGATATATCGCGCCGTAGGCATATCGCGTCCCGCAAGGGACCATTTATATTTGCTTCTCAAATGCGATATACGCTCGCTATGTTCGCGTGCGATATATTTTTTGCTTCCCGCAAATGCGATATAATGCTATCGCATTGCGATATGCGCTCCGCGCGTGATCACGGGCCGTCGTGGGCGCCGGCCCCTACGTATTTTTCCTCTTCGGCAGCGGTATCTGCACGAGTATTATCGCGGCGAACATCACTACGCAGCCGATCATTTCTCTTACGCTCATGCTCTCGTGCAGAAGCAGAACGCCGGCGATCACGGCAAAAACCGACTCCATACTCATAAGAAGCGAGGCGACCGTCGGATCGGTGAATTTCTGCGCGACTATCTGAAGCGTGTATCCAACGCCGCCGGAAACGAGACCGCAGTACAGTATCGGCACGGCGGCGGATATGATCTTATCCATGCTCGGCTGCTCCGCTATGAACGCGGCGGCGGTGGAAATGACCGTCGCGGTCGCAAACTGGATCGCGGACATGCGTACGGGGTTGCCTTTTTTGACGAAATGATCGCAGGTGATGATGTGAAAACTGAAAACGAAAGCGCAGCCGCAGATCAGCGCGTCTCCGCGTGATAGACTGAACTGTTCGTTTATGCAGAGAAGGAACATGCCGACAAGTCCTACAAGCACGGCGAGCCACACGAGCCACGTGTTTTTACGTTTAAAGAAGATAAAACCGACGACCGGCACGATAAGGATATATAGCGCCGTTATGAATCCCGCTTTTCCCGCGGTGGTGTATACGAGCCCTATCTGCTGCAGTATGCTCGCGGCGGACAGAAAGCAGCCGCACAGCACGCCGCCTATGAGCGTGCTTTTGTTATACTGTTTCTGCTCTTCTTCCGTGCGTCCCGTGCCGGATCTCTTCTCTTTCAGCCAGCCGAACAAGGCGACGAGACCGACGGCAACGGCGGCAAGCGCCATTCTTGACGCGTTGAACGTCAGAGGCTCTATCTTATCCATGCCCGCGCGCTGGGCGACGAAAGCCGTTCCCCAGATGATCGCGGTGAGCATAAGCAGAGCGTTGCCGAGTATTTTTTT
>JAEEGW010000351.1 GCA_016280525.1 Clostridiales bacterium | reverse complement strand
GCGCCCGCCGCAAAGGAGAGAAGATACGGCATCGCCGGAACGAACAGACCCGCGAACAGTACGGTAAGAAGCGCGCCGATCGGCTCGACCGCGCCTGAAAGCGTGCCGTCAAGAAACGCTTTGCCTTTTGATTTTCCTTCCGCGTGCAGCGGCATAGAAATGATCGCGCCCTCCGGGAAGTTTTGTATCGCTATACCGAGAGCGAGCGCCAGAGCGCCGCCCACCGTGATCTCGGCGGAGCCGGAAAGCAGTCCCGCGTAAACTACGCCGACCGCCATTCCCTCGGGGATATTGTGCAGCGTCACCGCCAGCACCATCATCGTCGTTTTCTTTGCCTTGCTCTTTAAGCCCTCCGCCTGCTGTGCGTTCATATGTAAATGCGGAATGATCTTATCGAGCAGAAGCAGAAACAGGATACCGAGCCAGAAACCGATGAAGGCGGGAAGAAACGCCCATCTGCCTTTGTCGGCGCACTGGTTCATGGCGGGTATCAGCAGGCTCCAGATCGAAGCCGCGACCATCACGCCGCCCGCAAAGCCGGTCAGCGCGCGCTGTACCTTGCGGCTCAGTTGTTTTTTCATAAAGAACACGCACGCCGAGCCGAGCGCCGTGCCCGCAAAGGGGATAAGTATTCCCCATAAAGCGTCAGTCCACATGATTTTCATTTCTTACCCACAAGCAGCGCCGAGCCGGATAGTTCCATCCATACGGCCTCGTGCTTCTTCATGTATTTGTCCGTAGTTTCGATAAGCTCGACCTTTTCATATCCCATATCTTTCAGCTTTTTGACGAACGCCTGCATATCGCCGTATCTGGATCTTGAGAAAATGTCGTGAAGCGCGAAAGTGCCGCCTTTTTTCAGAGTGCGGAGCGTTTCAAGCAGATACGACTGGCGGTCGCCCGGAATATTGTGATAAACGTAATTGCTCGTTACGGCGTCAAAGGTTTCGTCAGCAAAATCAAGCTTCGTCGCGTCGCCTTTTTGAAAGGACGTGTTGGAAACACCTTCCGCCTTCGCGTTTCGTTCGCAGAGCGGCTTATTGTACGACGCGTACTCCTTGCCCCAACGGTCGATGCCGATGACGGCGGCTTTCGGGTTGCGTTTTGCCACGGCGATCGTAAGCGCGCCGCTGCCGCAGCCGACGTCAAGACACTTGCCGCCGTCCGGGATCTTTACGTATTCCGCGACTCCTTCGATGATCCGGCGCGACATCTGACGCTTGCCGTTGTAATCAAACGCGCGGTAGAGCAGAAACATCCACAGCGTAACGGCGGCGCCGAATACCGTGATAACAAGGAAAACGACGAACAGAACGGTCTTCAGCGCGCCGGATACGATCCCGGTCACCCCGAAAACGATGAAAAGGATCAGGAACAGGGCGGTGAGCGCAAGTCCGGTATAGATCATACCTTTCGGCATCCAGTTTTTATAATCGGGTTTCATAAATCCTCCTTCGGGCGAAAGCCCATAAATATAAGTCCGGCAAACGTCGCGCATAATACGCCGCCTGCCAACATGATACACAGTAATGTGACTGTTACGTCTTGAACAATACCGTAAACGACGCCTGCCAGTGAAAGAACCGCGCCGGCGATCCCGCCAAGCGTCAAAAAACCGAAACCGAGGAAAAGCTGCCATCCGGGAAGGATGCGGTCCTGTTTGCAGATCCGCTCGTGTATCAGTTCCGCAATTCCGACAAGCATCATCAAAGCGGGAATGATCGCCGTGACCGTCAAGCCGCGCAAAACGCAGTTACTCATAAATTCCGGCGACTTGGCAAAACAAAGGATCAGTGCGACGATATAAGCGATCCAGCCGATGTTGCCCGGCAGATCATAGGCGATCCAGCGTGCGTTTGATATTTTCGTTTCGTATAAACGCTTCATATTTTCACCTTGTCAAATAAAGCTTTTTGCGTTTACGAGTGATAGTTAGCATACGCTAACTCACTTTTCTTTTTTAACGGATCGACCGTTTTTTGCCGCGGTGACCCGTTTTTTGGAGTTTTATGTACGTTTTCAGGCTGTTTCAACTAATTGCGACGCGTCATTGTCTATCCAACATAGCTGTGCGGAGCGATACGAGTTAGCCAACGCTAACTATTATAGCAGGCATTGCCCGTTTTGTCAATAGGTAAGGGAAAAGTTTTAGACAAGTGTCAACGATTATTGCCGGCAATTTTCTTCCCAAAGTGCCTTTTCAGGCAACTTTTTCGTTACTTCAGGCGCGGTGCCGCTTCCGCTTTCACGAGCTGCGGCGCTCCTTCGCGTCGCTTCTGCCGGCAAAAAAAGTGCCGATGAAGATGTTCCGGGAGCGGCGCTCTCATCGTAATACGCCTGATATGACAAAAATCCCTGCCTGATCGCTTATCGGGCAGGGACATTTTTTGGGACGAAAAAGCCGGGGTTTTGGCGTACAGAATCGCCCGTGTGCCCTTCAAATCGATCGGGAAGGATAGTTGCCCATCCGAGCCGGAATGACCCGTAAGACGCGCTTCTTGAAGGGATCAAAAGCCATCGACAAACCGGAATTTGTCGTGCCGTTTATTCCAACCCGTAAACGACGTATTCGCGGCTGAATTCGTAGCCGAGCTTTTCCGCAAGCCGTACTGACATCTTGTTCGCCGCGTCCCATGCCGGATACAATCCTTCATCAAGGCATTCGAG
>JAEEGW010000350.1 GCA_016280525.1 Clostridiales bacterium | reverse complement strand
GCAAAAGAAGTGATCGGCTGATTGGAGGAGCAACATGAATAACGAACAGAATTTTGAAAACCTTGCGCCGGATGAAAAAAACGCTCTTCAGACTATGAAGAAATTCTTGGGACTTGAGCATTTTGCGTGGAAATTCGGCGCCATCGTAACGCTTATCAGCGCGATAATCATGGGATTTTCGTCCTTTATAATGATCATAGTCGGCATTGCGACAACGGTCGCCTCGCAAAACCAGTATAACGGCGACGGCGTTGCGCCCGCGATCAGTTTTATCATAATGGGCGTTATGTATTTTATGATCGTCGTTCTCGGATTTATTCCGGAAGCAGTCGTCTGCTTTATGATGATAAAGAAGGTGGAATACTACCAGAGCACGCTTGATACCGATATTTCAATAGCGCGCACGCGCTGCACGTCCGTCGGTATGATAGTATTCTGCGTTTTGTTCAACACTCTGGCAGCCGTATTCTATATCATAAACTTCGCGCTGACGAAGAAAAACGCCGCGGTTTTTGACAAGCTGGAAGCGGCGCAAAAAGGTAACTGATATGAAAAACTGCGTTCAATGCGGCGCCGCCCTTGACGACAAAGCGGCGAACTGCCCCGTTTGCGGCGCACCTCAGCCGGCTGCGAACGTAAGATATGAAGACAGCGTCTTGTCCGAAACCGGGCGTTTTCTGCGCTACGAAAAGCTGGCGTGGAAGATAAAAGGCATAGTGCTGCTTGCGATAAGCGTTCTGATCTTCTCGCTCGGTGCTTTCATGTTCGTGTTCGGTCTGGCGTACGGTATACAGCCGACGTATGAATATCAGCCTATGGCGGTCATCTTCGTGTTCATTATAATGGGCATGGTGTATATGGAACTTGCCGCGACGTATATAGTCCTGGCAATAGTAAACCTTGTCATGGTAAACAAGGTAAGCTTTTATCAGGACGCGCTTCACACGGACGTGTCCGTCGTGCGTAAACGCTGCGGCTCCGTCGGTATGATTGTACTCGGCGCTATATTCAATTCAATAGCCATGGCGTTTATCATAGTCAACTTCGTAAGAACGAAAACGAACGCCGCCGCGTTTGACAGACTGGAAACGAAAAAACAGATATAACCGGAGGAAATTTATTTTGAAAATAAAGGCCTTTTTAATGACGGTCGTCTTTATGATCGCGGCGGCGATAACGTGCGCCGCATCCGCAAGCGAGGGGCTGATCAGTGAAAATACTGATTACGGCGGAGATTGGCAGGTAAACGGAACGACTTACGTCTGCAAAGAACGTATAAAGTGGCCGGATTTCGGTTTTTACTCTCTCGGAAACACGTCGGAAAAGCTGAAACTTTATATGGAGTTGACGGTTTCCGATAAAAAATCCGAACCGGATGAGCTTGGCGGAGATTCCGGATTTCTTGTCGGCGTAACTGACGTCAACGGCAACGGCGTGATAGAGGAAGGTTCTGACGAATACTACCTTATAGATGTGGCAAGCAGTACGGACGGCGGTTTTATAGGCATTGAAAAGAACGTCGGCAAATGGGGAGACTGGGCGGCTATAGACCGTTCCACGGGCTTCCGCGCCGGCGACAAGGTCGGACTCTGGCTCATATACGATCCGGAAAACGCGCACTTTGAAATATACATATCCGATATAGCAGAAGACGGCAGCGTTATGACGGAAATAGAGCCGTTCCTTGAATGGACGGACAAAAGCGATCCTCTGACCGGAGCGGGCTACGGAATATGCTCAAAGATAACGAACAGTACGTTTACGAACGTGACCGTCGCTCACGCGGAAAACGCGACTCCTCCGACGGAACGCGGCTATACCCCGCTTGACGAAACGGCAAGCTCGCTTATGATTGCCGATTTCACCGATCCCGCGGTCGTTGCGAAAATGATGGGGACCGGAAACGACTGCACACTTGAATACGACGAAGTTGAAGGGTGCATGAAGATAACCGTTACGGGAGGCGACCCGTTCTTCTATCTTCCCATGAATATGTCAAAATATTTCAACGCGGACAGATATACAACGGTCGTTATATCTTACAAAACGGAAGAAGACTGCGAAGGCGAGATATTCTATACGTCAACGGAATCGCGTACCGATATTCAGAAAAACCATATTTTCTATTATATGGATGCGACGGAGGACTACGCCGAGCTTGAAGTCAATATGCTTGAGGACGAATACGGCAACTGGTATGATCAGGTGCGTTCTATACGCATAGACCCGGACAGATACGGTTCGGAGGATACGGTATTCTATTTCAGATCCGTATCAGTAAAGACGGAAGCTGAGGAAACCGCAGAAGAAACTGAGAACGAAACGGAGACCGAAACGGAGACCGTGACTGAAACAGACGTTACGGAAACAAAGACCGAAGCCGGTCAGCCGACTGATGAGGAACAGACAGACGCGGAGCAAACGACCGCAGGTGAGGACGAGCCCGGAAAGAAAAGCTCAAATACTGTCCTTGCCGTTGTCATGTGTTCCGTCGCCACCGTATTGGTCATAGCCGCCGTTGTTGTCGCGATCATATTAAAAAAGAAAAAGAATAGCTGAATAGAAGCGGAGAATAAGAATTAAGAGGCGATAGGGGTTAGTCTATCGCCTCTTTTTATAAATGTTTGCTTTAAAAACTCCTTCCGTCTCGCGAAAGGCGTGAGCCGCCTCCCTCACAGAGGGAGGCAAACGCTTCTGAATTCTTAATTCTTAATTCATAATTCATGAGGGGAGACCCCTCCCCTACAAAATTCAAATCAGCGAAGTTTCTACCAGGCAATACCTTTCTTCATAGGGCCACGGTCTGTTGTAGCTCCAGATGCAGGATTCGTAGTAGAAGCTCTGCGGAGAGACGGCAAAGAGTTCGCCGCCGGTGTTGTGGTGCGGGCCGAGCAGGTTTCTCAAGTTGTTCGCCATAGTGAGCTCCACTTCGTTTTCGCCCGGTTTAAGATATTCCGTTATATCAAGCTCGTACGGGGTAAACATAAGAGTTTTGACGTCGGTACCGTTTATCTTTACGTGTATCGCGTTGACGCCGCGCTTGTCAAAGCGGATGAGCGTCGGCTTGCCGTCGGATACGATATTCTTTTTAAACGTCAGCTTGCCGGAGAAGAACGGGAAGCCCTGCAGATCAAGTCTGTGCAGATATACTTCATCCGCCGGCTTTTCTATTATAATATCGCCGCCGAAGAAGTACGCGTCGTGCGGGACCTGCTCAAATTCGCCCTGCAGTCTTACGCCGAAATCGCCGACAAGATACATGGATTCTATCTCCATATCGTACGTCAGCTTGTTTTTCTCGGACTCAAAGACTTTCGCCTTTTCCATATTCTCGTACACTTCGGGCGACTGGACGAAATGCGTCTGAAGCGTTATTTTGTTTTCGCCGACTGTGAAAAGCCCGGATACGTCAAGCAGACGGAACGCGGAGTCGCGGAAGCAGCCGCAGTCTTTCTTATCAAGCGGCTTGCCGTTTACGGTTATATCGAATATCTCCGGCGTCTCGCAGGCGAGCAGCAGTTTTTCCGGCACGTATTCGGCTTTTACCGTGAATTCGCACTTTATGTCAACGGGTCGGCCTAACTCGTACGCCCTCTGCGCGACGTTTAAAATGTAGCCG
>JAEEGW010000349.1 GCA_016280525.1 Clostridiales bacterium | reverse complement strand
TCGTCGTTATTGTACTTTTCGCCGAATTTCTCCATGAATTTTTCAAGATACGACAAAAAGACAGGATCGGAATAGTCCGGCTGTATTTTGTCCCCGCCTATGCGGTAGCATTTTGCGCCTTTTTTGAAAACGTATTCCGGTGTGGCGAATTCAAGCCCCGGCGTCGTTTCGTAGCATACGGCACGCAGCGAGAAACGGTAGCCGTGAGGTCCCCATTCCTCCATGATCTTGTCAAGGAAGTCAAAGTCGTATACGCCCTCTTCTTTTTCAACGTCCGACCAGTCAAAGCGCAGATACAAATGGTTCATGCCCGGGAACCATTCAACGTAATCGCCCGGTATCACTCTGTCTCTGTACATACCGCATCTGTAGCCGTTGTCTATAAAATGCCAGAACCATCCCTTGTGCGGATTTTTAAGCACCGTTTTATCGTCCGCGAACGGACGAAAGTCTATAAAGCCTCTCTGACGCCTCGGGTCGTCATACCAGCCGCATTCCGTCTGACATTCCTGCGGCCTCGTTATGGGAGCTTCGTTCGGGTACTTGTTTTCCATGCCTTTGATCTCCTATACGTTTTTTTATTTATTATATCATATAAATCCTTTTTGTCAATATCAAGCTGTAACACATAAAGGAAAAAAACATAAAATTTTTCGCAAACTGTATTGAATTATCGCCGTTTGTATGCTATAATCTGTGTATAATACACAAAAGGAGAAAAAATTATGGATCTAAAAGAAATACTCGGTAAATGCGACCATACGCTTTTATCTCAGACCGCAACGTGGGATCAAATAAAGGCGCTGTGTGACGACGGGATAAAGTACGGCACGGCTTCCGTCTGCATCCCCGCGTCGTACGTCAAGCAGGCAAAGGAATACGTCGGGGACAGGCTGTGCATCTGCACGGTCATAGGCTTTCCGAACGGGTACGATACGACCGCCGCAAAGTGCTTTATGGCGTACGACGCCGTAAAGAACGGCGCGGACGAGGTCGATATGGTCATAAACGTGGGCTGGGTGAAAGACGGTCTGTACGACAAGGTCCTTGACGAGATCAAGGCGATAAAATACGCCTGCGACGGCAAGCTGCTGAAGGTCATAATCGAAACGTGTCTTTTGACGGATGAAGAAAAGATCAAAATGTGCGAGGTCGTATCAAGATCCGGCGCGGAATATATTAAGACCTCAACGGGATTTTCGACCGGCGGCGCGACGTTTGACGACGTGGCGCTTATGAAAAAGCACTGCGCGCCGGCGCTGAAGATCAAAGCGGCGGGCGGCATTTCTTCTCTTGAAGACGCGGAAAAATTCATTGAACTCGGCGCGTCAAGACTCGGCACGAGCCGCGTCGTAAAGCTGGCAAAAGCGCAGGAAACGGAAAGAGCGAGAAAACTTGACGATCTTATAAGATAAAGAGGTAAAAATCATGGCAAATTATCCGACCCCGCATATAAACGCGACGCCCGACGATTTTGCAAAGACCGTCCTTATGCCGGGCGACCCCTTGCGCGCTAAATTCATAGCGGAGAACTTTTTGACAAACGCGAAGCTCGTAAACAACGTGCGCGGCATACAGGGCTACACCGGAGAATACGAGGGGCAGCGCGTTTCGGTAATGGCGAGCGGCATGGGCATGCCGTCGATCGGCATTTATTCATACGAGTTATACAACTTTTTCGAGGTGGAAAACATAATGCGCATAGGCTCCGCCGGAGCCATGGTCGAGGACATAAAAGTGCGCGACATAGTAATGGGAATGGGCGCCTGCACGAACTCGAATTTCGCGCATCAGTACCATTTGCCCGGCACTTTCGCGCCGGTATGCAGCTACAAAATGCTGAAGGCCTGCACGGACACGGCGGATGAGATGGGCGTGCGGTATCACGTAGGAAATATCTTATCTTCCGACACTTTCTACAACGATTCGGAAGGTATTCCCGCAAATATGTATTCCGAAAAAACCTGGAGCAAAATGGGCGTTATGGCGGTCGAGATGGAGGCGGCGGCACTTTACATGAACGCGGCGAGATGCGGCAAAAACGCGCTTGCTATATGCACCATATCCGACCACCTTATAACCGGCGAGGCGACGAGCGCGGAAGAGCGCCAGAACTCGTTTACGCAGATGATGGAATTAGCGCTGAAAACGGCGAAAAAACTGTGATATGAAACGTGTATATTTGATCGTACTTGATTCGCTCGGCATAGGCGAAGAGCCGGATGCGGCTCTATTCAAGGATCACGACTGCAATACGTTGAAACGCATATCCGGCTCGGACAAATTCCGCTTTTCCTCAATGAAAGACATGGGAATGGGGAATATAGACGGGCAGGATTATCTTCCCGCGGCAAAAAAAACTCTCGCCGCAGTCGCGCGTCTGCAGGAGCGGTCCATGGGAAAAGACACGACGATAGGCCACTGGGAGATAGCGGGCGTGGTTTCGCCGTCGCCTCTGCCGACGTACCCGGACGGATTTCCGGAAGAAATAATAAATGAATTTAAAGAAAAGACCGGGCGCGGAGTACTGTGCAACAAGCCGTATTCCGGCACGCAGGTCATAGCCGACTACGGCGAAGAGCATCTGAAGACCGGCGATCTTATCGTCTACACCTCCGCTGACAGCGTTTTCCAGATAGCCGCGCACGTGGACAAGGTCCCGCTTGATACGCTCTACGAATACTGCCGCATCGCGCGCAAAATTTTAAAAGGCAAGCACGCCGTGGGCAGAGTCATAGCGCGTCCTTTCACGGGAGAGCCCGGCAACTTTACCAGAACTTCGGACAGGCACGATTTTTCACTTGTGCCGCCGAAAGCGACTCTGCTTGACGCGCTGAAAGCGGACGGCAAGACCGTTTACGCGGTAGGCAAAATAAACGATATTTTTGCCGGACAGGGCGTGACGGAGCATATTATGACACACGGGAATACCGAGGGCATGGCCGTTGCGTTATCCGCGCTTGACAAGGAATTTGAAGGGCTTTGCTTCGTAAATCTCGTGGATTTCGATATGCTCTACGGCCACAGACAGGACGTTGACGGCTACGCGGCGGCGTTCGCGGAGTTTGACAGTTGGCTGCCGTCTTTTACCGCGAAAATGAAGAAAGACGACGTGCTGATAATAACCGCGGACCACGGCTGCGACCCCGGAGATTCCCACACCGACCACAGCAGAGAGTACGTTCCGATGATAATGTACGGAAAAAACATAACCCCCGTAAATCTCGGCACGCGTCACGGATTCTGCGATATTGCGGCGACGGTTGCCGAATATCTTGACTGCGGTTACAAAGGCGACGGGGAAAGCTTTCTGCCGTGCGTCATAAAACCGACGGATACCGAAAAAGCGCTGTGCAAAGCGGCGGCGGAGGCAATGCTCAAATCATATTCGCCGTATTCGACGTACAGCGTAGGCGCGGCTCTGCTCTGCTCCGACGGAAAGATCTACACCGGCTGCAACATAGAAAACGCCGCGTTTTCGCCCACCGTATGCGCGGAGCGCACGGCGATGTTCAAAGCCGTGAGCGAGGGCGAACGCGATTTCAGGATGCTTGCGGTATGCGGCGGAAAAGACAAAAAAATAAGCGGTCTGTTTCCGCCGTGCGGCGTTTGCAGGCAGGTTCTGACCGAGTTCTGTTCGCCCGATATGCCCGTTCTTCTGATGAAGAGCAAAAGCGCGTTTGAAAAAAAGAAACTGTGCGAGCTGCTGCCCGGATCGTTTACGCCGGCGTATATAAAAAAGAAATAAAACAGTCGTGATTTTACTATTAATTAACAAATAAATCTATATTACCTATTGCATTTTTGTGAAATATGTGATATTCTGTAAAACAGATGAACAAAATAAACTCTAACGGAGGAATAACATGAAAAAAAGTTTATCTATCATTCTCTGCCTGGCAATGATGCTTGGCACGATCGCGGTCCTCGCTTCCTGTACGGAGACCTCCAGCTATAAGATAGCCATCGTCACGGACGTCGGTCTTCTTATGGACAAGGGCTTCAACCAGGGCACGTACGAAGGCGCAAAAGCATACGCTGAAGCGCACAAGATCGCTTACAAATATTATCAGCCCGCAAACGGCAGCGACGCCACGGATAACGACCGTATTGACGCCATGAAACAGGCGATCAACAACGGCGCAGAGATCATAGTCGCTCCCGGCTTCTTACAGGCAACGGCCATGGAAACGGTCGCTAAGGAAAACCCCAACGTCAAATTCGTATTCGTTGACGGCTGGGCTCTCGGTCTTGCAAACGTAACGGCAATCGTTTACAAAGAGCAGGAATCCGGTTACCTGGCAGGCTACGCGGCGGTTATGGAAGGCTACACCAAGCTCGGCTTCACGGGCGGCGGCGGCGGCGGAAACCCCGCGGTCAACCGTTTCGGCTACGGCTTCATTCAGGGCGCGGACGCTGCGGCAGCTGAAAAAGGCGTAGACGTTACAATGAAGTACAGCTTCAAATACGGCGATACTTTCTCCGCCTCCACCGAGCTTCAGACACAGATAGCCGGTTGGTACGCGGCAGGTACCGAAGTAGTATTTGCCTGCGGCGGCTCGATGTTCCAGTCGGTCAAATCCGCTGCCGGCGAATATGCCGATGCGAAGATCATAGGCGTTGACGTTGACCAGTCCGGCGAGTCCGACAAGGTCATAACCTCCGCCGTAAAGGGACTTTCCGTTTCCGTTGAAAGAGTTCTCGGCCAGTATTTCGACGGCAAGTGGGATGCGGAGCTTGCAGATAAAGCTCAGAACCTCGGCGCCGCCGAAGATTCCACCGGTCTTCCCACAGAGACCTGGCGTATGACCAACTTCACGGTAGATCAGTACAAGGCGCTTTTCGCAAAAGTTAAGAGCGGAGAGATCACACCGAAGGCTGACGTTCCGGAAGACGTAACTACAGGCTGGACCAAAGTCACGGTTGACTTGGAAAAATAATTTCTGAAAACGAGGGGGATGGCGGTTTCGCTATCCCCCTTATTTAGATGAAATCCTCCCTTACGGTCGGGTGAAATCGGCTGTGCCGATGAAATCACCTTCGGTGATGAAATCCGCACTTTCGTGCTGGTTGACTGTAGGGGCGACCATTGGTCGTCCGTTCTTCGCCCACAGAAAAGCCCCGAAGACTTTCGGGGGGATGGTGGGGTTTGGGGCGGCAAGGGGGGCGGGGAGCCCCAAAGGCGCCGGAACGGCGCACAGAATTGTCGGCTATGCCGACTCCGATTTTTATTCTTTATTCTTTCTTCTTTATTATTTAAGACGGACGAGCAATGCTCGCCCCTACATTAATTTTTTAAGTGAGAACATCCGCTATGAACAACACAGAAAACATCTCGCCGTACGTCATTGAGATGCGGCATATAACAAAAGAATTTCCCGGTATCATAGCAAACGACGATATAACCCTGCAGCTGAAGCGCGGCGAGATACACGCGCTGTTAGGGGAAAACGGCGCGGGAAAATCCACTCTCATGTCCGTTCTTTTCGGGCTTTATCAGCCGGAAAAAGGCGAAATATACAAAGACGGGAAAAAAGTAAAAATAAACGACCCGAACGATGCGAACGCTCTGGGTATAGGCATGGTACATCAGCATTTCAAGCTGGTGGACGTTTTTACCGTGCTTGACAATATCATACTCGGGGTAGAACCCAACACTCTCGGGTTCTTACGCAAAAAGGAAGCAAGACAAAAGGTACTCAAACTGTCGGAAAACTACGGCTTGAACGTTGACCCGGACGCGCTTATCGAGGATATAACCGTCGGTATGCAGCAGCGTACGGAGATACTGAAAATGCTGTACCGCGAAAACGAGATCCTGATATTCGACGAGCCGACGGCGGTACTTACCCCGCAGGAGATAACCGAGCTTATGCAGATAATGAAAGGGCTTGCAAAAGAAGGCAAATCGATCCTCTTCATTTCCCACAAGCTCAACGAAATAATGGAGATTGCGGACAGATGCACGGTTTTGCGCAAGGGCAAATACGTCGGAACGGTCAATATCGCCGATACCACGAAAGAAGAGCTTTCCAACATGATGGTCGGCAGAAACGTAAAGTTCTCCGTTGACAAGGAAGACGCAAAGCCGGATAAACCGGTGCTTGAAATTCAGCATCTTTCCGTGAAAAGCCCGCTTCATAAAAAGGACGCGGTGCACGACGTTTCGCTGCAGGTCAGATCCGGAGAGATAGTTTGTATCGCCGGTATAGACGGCAACGGTCAGAGCGAATTCGTATCCGCGATAACGGGTCTCTGCCGCGCCGAGAGCGGAAGCAAAATTTACTTAAACGGCGAGGATATAACGAAAAAGAATATCCGTTATAAAAACACTCACGGTATGAGCCACATCCCCGAGGACAGACACAAGCACGGACTTGTGCTTGACTACACGCTTGAGGAAAACCTCGTGCTGCAGCGGTATTTCGAACCGGAGTTTCAGAGAGGCGGATTTATCAAATTCGACCGGGTGCGCAATTACGCGGAGGATCTTATAGTAAAATTTGACGTGCGTTCCGGTCAGGGACCGATCACGAAAGTGAGAAGCATGTCGGGCGGCAACCAGCAGAAAGCGATAATCGCGCGCGAGCTTGACAGAAAGCACGATCTTCTGATAGCGGTCCAGCCGACCCGCGGACTCGACGTAGGCGCGATAGAGTTCATACACGAGCAGATAGTCGCGTCACGCGACGAAGGCTCGGCGGTCCTGCTCGTTTCTCTTGAGCTTGACGAAGTTATGAACCTGTCCGACAGGATCCTCGTTATGTACGAGGGAGAGATAGTCGGCGAGCTTGACCCGAAAGCGACGACAATACAGGAGCTCGGTCTTTATATGGCGGGCGCGAAAAGACAAACCGGAAAGAAAGGAGAAACGGCATGAATACCAAAGCTGAACTTTCAGGAAAACAGAAATTTTCCGCGTTTATGAAAAAGGACGGCGTAAGATCGGTCATCGCTTCGCTTATATGCATAGCGGGCGGTCTTCTGGTCGGATTCATAGTGCTGTTCTTCCTTGCTCTGTTTTCCAAGGATATATCGTTATCCGAGGCGTTCACCGGCATAACGGTGCTTTTGGGCGGTCCGTTTTCCGGCGGCTCGTTCAAGGACGTGCTTTTCCAGATGGGAAATATGCTGTTCCAGTCCACTCCGCTTATAATGACGGGCTTGTCCGTTGCTCTGGCTTTCAAGACGGGTCTGTTCAACATCGGCGCGCCGGGACAGTATCTTATGGGCGCCATGGGTTCTCTGCTCGTTGCACTGTCAATTCCCACGGATATAGTTCCGTCGTGGATAGTCTGGATCCTCGCTCTGATCACCGGCGTACTGTTAGGCGCTTTATGGGGCGCGATACCGGGATTTTTCAAGGCGAAATTCAACGTAAACGAAGTTATAGTCTGTATAATGACAAACTGGATAGCCGCAAACGTCGTTTCCTGGGTCTTCAAGGCTTTCGGCAACACGTTCATAAACTACCAGGAAACGAAAATGAACTTCATCCGCAAGACCGCTTCAAACGGCGTCGCAACGCTGACGCTCGGACTTGACAAGCTGTTTTCCGGTTCGTATATGGATATAAGCATATTCTTAGCGGCGGCGATTGCGATAGCGCTCTACATAATCCTGAACAAAACGACCTTCGGGTACGAGCTGAAAGCCTGCGGCTTCAACAAAAACGCCTCAAAATACGCCGGAATGAACGAAAAGCGCAATATCGTGCTTTCAATGTCGATCGCCGGTGCGCTCGCAGCCGGAGGCGCGGCTATGTGGTGCTTGAACGGCGCGCAGGACTTTATGTGGAACACGTATCTTACGCTTCCGCAGGTCGGCTTCAACGGTATACCGGTAGCGCTTCTTGCGAGCAACAACCCCTTGGGCGTAATATTCTCGTCCATATTCTTGAAATACCTTGACGTGGGCGGTTCAAACCTGGCGGCAAAAACGTCGTTCAACGAATACGTTTCTCCGCTTATCGTCGCCGTTATAATCTACTTCGCAGGTTTCTCAAAGCTCATAAAAGAGCTTTTGGGCAAGCGGAAAAAAGAAAAAGTACCGCCT
>JAEEGW010000348.1 GCA_016280525.1 Clostridiales bacterium | reverse complement strand
ACGTTGCGGATCCCGCGAAAAAACGCGTTAAAAAAGCGTACGATTTTGACAGCGAGGACAACGACATAGTCCCAAAGAAGCGCGACGCGCTGGACGAGCTTCTTGACAGCGAAGACGAAGGCGTGGGCGAAATTGTAAGAAAACCCGCTGAAATATTCTTGGAGGACGGCGTTTTGGTGGACAGGCCCGTTACCGAGAAACCGAAAAAATCAAAAGAAAAAGACGAAGACGAACTCGGCGCGGTAAAGGAAGCCGTCGGTACGGATATAACGGAAACCGTACCGGAAAAACAGCCGCCGAAAGAAAAGCCGCAGCCGGTATACAGATTCCCGCCGATGAAGCTGCTTTCGCTGCCTGACGCGAAAGGCGCCGGCATAAGCAACGAAGAGGCGAGCAGCAACGCGAGAAAGATAGTTGACACGCTGGCGAATTTCGGCATTTCGGTTTCCGTTGAAAACATTTCACGCGGTCCTACTATAACGAGATACGAACTGCGTCCCGCTCCGGGCGTGAGAATAGCCAAAATCGGCAATCTTATAGACGACCTGGCCAGAGTTTTAGCCTCCGGCGGCGTGAGATTCGAAAGCTCTATAGAGGGTAAGGACACGGTGGGCATAGAAGTGCCGAACAAGGTGCCGTTTACCGTCAATATCCGTTCTCTTCTCGACACGGATATATTCAGAGCCGCAAAGAGCAAGGTTTTCTGTGCGCTGGGCGTTGACGTTTCAAATTCGCCGACGTTCCTTGACATACAGAAAATGCCGCATATGATAATCGCGGGCGCTACCGGTATGGGTAAATCCGTCTGCATAAACAGCCTTATAGTAAGTATTTTATACAGAGCGAAGCCGGACGAGGTCAAGCTCATAATGATAGACCCGAAAAAAGTTGAATTCGCGCCTTACATAGGCATCCCGCATCTGCTCGTTCCCGTTATAACGGACATGAAAAAGGCGGCGGGCGCGCTGAACTGGCTCGTCCAGGAGATGGAGCGCCGCTACGACCTTATAGAAGCCGCGGGCTGCAGGAACATATTCAGCTACAACGAGGCGGCAAAGGACAAGCCGGAAATGGAAAAACTGCCGCTGCTCGTTATAATAATAGACGAGCTTGCCGATCTTATGGCGACGTCAAAGGACAACGTTGAAAGCTCGATAGCGCGTATCGCCGCAAAGGCGAGAGCCGCCGGTATGCACCTTATAATCGGTACGCAGAGACCCGACGTTACGATAATATCCGGTACGATAAAGAACAACATACCGTCCCGTATCGCCTGCCGCGTCGGTTCGCAGATAGACTCAAGGACCATACTTGACGAGGGCGGCGCGGAACGTCTCATCGGCCGCGGCGATATGCTTTACAAGCCGGTCGGCGCGCTCAAGCTCACGCGTCTGCAGGGCGCTTTCGTATCCGAGGCCGAGGTCGAAGCCGTCGTCAACTTCATAAAGAACCAGGGCATTGAGACAAATTACAGCGACGAGGCGATAAAGAACATAGACAAAGAGGCGGAAAACATCAACGTCGGCAAGAAGAAGCTTGCTCTGCCCGGTGCGGATTCCGGCGACGACGAGCTGCTTTTAGCGGCTATTGAAATATCGTTTGACGCGGGCAAGGTCGCCACTTCCCTTCTCAACCGCAAGCTGTCCATAGGCTACGGACGCGCGGCGAAGATAATTGACAGGATGGAAGAAATGGGCATCTGCTCCGGCGCTAACGGAAGCAAGCCGCGCGAGCTTATAATGTCGCGCGAGCAGTTTGAAGCTAAATACGGCAGCGACGATGCCGAATAACGGAGGATGATACGATGATATACATGTTCTGCGCAAACGGTGTTGAAGAAGTCGAGGCGCTTGCCACGCTTGACGTGCTGCGCCGCGCAAAGCTTGAAGTCACGACCGTGGGCATTCCCGGCACGGAAGTATCCGGGCCTCATAACATAACTTTCAAGGCGGATATAACGATAGCCGAATTTGAAAGCAAACCCCGCACGGCTAACGCCGTGATCCTGCCCGGAGGCGGCGTAGGCACGGAAACGCTTGCGAACAACAGGACCGTATGCGATTTCGTTAAAAAAGTTTACGAGCAAGGCGGGCTTATCTGCGCTATCTGCGCGGCTCCGTCAGTTTTCGGCAGGCTGGGTCTGTTACAGGGCAAAAAAGCAACGTGCTATCCCGGCTTTGAGCGTTATCTGAAAGGCGCTTCCACCCTGCCCGACAAAGTCGTGGTTGACGGAAAGATAATTACCGCAAAAGGAATGGGCTGCGCCATACAGTTCGGTCTTGCGATAATATCCGCGCTCAAAGGCAAAAAAGAAGCCGACCTTATTGCGGACAGCATAATGTTCTGATGATCTACGGCGTAAAAAAAGAAAAAAGCTTATTGCGGGCGGAATGCCTGCAAAAAAGGCGTCAGATGCCGGAGGATCTGAAAGCGGAGCTTCAGGCAAAAATATGCGAAAACATACTGAATTCCGTTTCTTATAAATATTATGATACTCTGCTTTTATATTCAGCGGTGAACGGCGAGCCGGATCTTTCCTATCTTGCCGTGCGCGCCCTGCGCGACGGAAAGCGCGTTGCGTATCCGCGTTGTATAAAAGACAGTCGGCTTATGACGTTTCATTTTATTGAAGATCCGTCGCAGCTTGTGCCCGGCGCTTACGGCATTTCCGAGCCGACCGGCGATCTGCCCGCGTTTGATCCGGAGCAGCCGTCGTGCTCCGT
>JAEEGW010000347.1 GCA_016280525.1 Clostridiales bacterium | reverse complement strand
GCGCAGAAAACGGCAACGTTCGCCTCGCTTCCGCCGAAGCAGGTTTTCATCGTATCGTTCTGAAACAACCTGTACCCGTATTCGGGCGAAAGCCGCAGCATTATTTCACCGAAGCAAACAAGATCAGCCATTTGTGACCTCCTTATACTTTTTGAGCGCGTCAGCGACGAGATACGTTCCGCCGACGGCGGCGACGTTTGGCAAAGACAGATATTCGCCCTCGTTTTCGGCGTTCACTCCGCCCGTGGGTATGAATTTCACGCCGCCGAAAACGGATGAAAACGCTTTTATCGCTTTTACCCCGCCGTAAACGTCCGCCGGAAAGAATTTAAGCGTGTCAAGCCCGAGCTGCAGCGCAGACATAATCTCGGTTGGTGTGACGCAGCCGGGATAATACGGAATACCGTGCTTTTTGCATACGTTTGCGACGCTTTCCGATAATCCGGGGGAAACTATGAATTCCGCTCCCGCTTCTATCGCTTTTTCGCACGTATCGCCATTCAGCACCGTTCCGGCGCCGATATACATATCCGGGTGATTCTTTACCGCGTACGCTATCGCATCAAGCGCGCAGTCCGTGCGCAGCGTTATCTCCGATGTGTAAATGCCGGAGTATTTCAGCGCTTTCATTATCATATCCGTATCCGGTAACTGTTTTATTACCGTTACGGGAATTCTTTTCTCCATATCAGACTCCGGAATACGCGGCAAATCCGCCGTCAACCGCTACCGTACTTCCGGTCACGAATCCGCTCGCTTCGTCGCAGACGAGCCACAGAAGCGTGCCGACAAGCTCCGATACCTCGCCGAAGCGTTTCATCGGTGTTGCGGCAAGAATTTTGCCCGTTCTCGCCGTGGGTTCGCCGTTATCTTTGAACAGAAGCGCTTTATTCTGCTTTGTTACGAAAAATCCGGGAGCTATCGCGTTGCATCTTATACCGCACGGCGCGAAATGGACTGCGAGCCACTGCGTGAAGTTGCTTATGCCGGCTTTTGCCGCGCTGTAAGCGGGTATTTTGGTAAGCGGTCTGTACGCGTTCATGCTTGAGATATTTATTATGTTTCCGCCGGTTTTCACCATATCCGCGGCGAAGACCTGCGTCGTTAAAAACGCGGAGGTTATATTCAGGTCGAACACGAAGCGCAGACCGGCTTCCGACAGCTTGAAAAAGTCCTTTTCACATTCAAGGTCCGGGTACATATATTCGTTATCGCACGTTGCTGACGGATGATTGCCGCCGGCACCGTTTATTAAAATATCAACCTTGCCGAATTTTGCCTCAACTTCTTTTTTCGCGTTTTCAAGGCTGGCTTTATCCAGGCAGTTGCACTGCACGGCGATTGAATTGCCGCCGGCTTTTTCAGCCGCCGCGGCAGCCGCTTCTTCGTTTATATCAAGCAGCGCGACGCTGCAGCCGCAGGCTGCGAGAGCCGCCGCCAGTTCGCTGCATATAACGCCGCCTCCTCCGGTTATGACTGCTGTTTTTCCACTTAAGTCTATTTCAAAAGGTAGTTTCATTTTTTTGCCTCCTTATATTCGTTTTCCACGGCTTCAAACAAGCCGTTCAGGTATGCCGCGCCGAGCGCTCTGTCGTATAAACCGTAGCCGGGTTTGCCGTCCTCGCCCCAGATATTTCTGCCGTGGTCCGGGCGAACGTAGCCGTCAAAGCCGCCTTTTACGAGGGCTTTTACAATGCCGTAAATGTCAAGACTGCCGGTTTTGGTCATATGTCCGGCTTCCGTAAAATCAAGTTCTCCGTCGTATTTTATCTGTCTCAGATGCGCAAAATGTATGCGTTTTGCGTATTTTTCCGCCATTTTGACAAGATCGTTGTCGCGGCAGGCGCCGAGCGAGCCGGTGCAGAACGTTATGCCGTTGTTTATCTCCGGCACTGCTGTAAACAGCTTTTCGTAGCTCTGCTCACAGGTGATTATCCTCGGCAGACCGAACATATCCCACGGCGGATCGTCCGGGTGGATAGCCATATTTATGCCGTATTTTACGCACACCGGCATTATGCCTTTTAAGAAATACACGAGATTTTCAAACAGTTTTTCGTGCGTTATATCCTTATACGAATCAAGCAGACCTTTCAGTTGCTCCGGCTTGTAGCTTTCGTCCCAGCCGGGCAGGTGCAGATCGTTTACGTCAAGGCTCATAAGCTGCTCGTGTTTATATGATAACGAATTACTGCCGTCCGGCGCCTGTTTGTGCAGGTCGGTACGCAGCCAGTCGAACACGGGCATAAAGTTATAACAGACGCATTTTACGCCGAATTTTCCTAAGTTTTCCAGCGTTTTTGCGTAGTTTTCTATCAGTTTATCGCGGTTTTCAGCGCCCAATTTTATGTTCTCGTGCACCGGTACGGACTCTATGACCTCAAATTCGAGGCCGTTTTCTTTACACAGAGAATAAAGGCGCTCTATCTTTTCCGGCTCCCAGACCTCGCCCACCGGCGTGTCGTAGACCGCGGTGACGACGCCGGACATTCCGGGTATCTGCCGTATGTACGACAGCGGTATCGTGTCTTTTTCGCCGTACCAGCGAAACGTCATTTTCATATCGTATCTCCTCCTTTGAGTTTTCTGTATGTCACGCTGTTTTCCGCTGACTTTTCAGCGTTTTTGAAGCAGATATCATAAATCAGTTCCTTTGCCGCGTCCGCGTCGTATTCGCCTTTTGTCACAAGGTCGCCGACGTAGTTGCAGAGGATACGCCGGAAAAAGTCAAAGCGAGAATATCCGGCAAAGCTGCGCGAATCCGTGAGCATTCCGGGGCTCGTACCGAGAACGGAATATTCCGCAATAACGTCAAGATTCCGTCTTATGCCGGATACCGTGTCGTTGAACCACCACGCCGCGCCGATCCTAACGCCGCGGAAAGCGCCGCAGATGCTTGCGAGAGCTCTTACGGGCACGTCGTTTAACGCGTACAGGATCATCTGCGGGCGGTCTTTATCCGGTATGCCGTTCAAAAATCTTTCAACGTCCGCGGGGTCCTCCGGCGAGCCGACTACGTCAAGACCGCTGTCTTTGCCGGTTATTTTATACATTTCCGAATTCACGTTGCGGCGGACCGAGAAATGCAGCTGCGCGGTCATGCCGCGCTTGTTGTATTCTTTGAGCAGATATGAAAGGATATAGCCGAAAAGCGCGTTTTTCTGCTTTTCATCAAGCTCTTTTCTGTTCAAAAACAGTTCGTTTGCCTCATTTTCCGATATAAATTCAGCCGGGAAATGCTCAAATCCGTGGTCTGACATAAAACAGCCTTTTTCACGGAAAAAGTCAAGACGGTCCGTCAGTGCGCCGAGCATATCCGGCAGGGTCTTTATATCAACTCCGGCGGCTCTGCCGAGGTCGGAGAGCGCGTCGTCGTCCGGGCAGTAATATCTGTCCGGGCGGAACGTGGGAACGACGGCGGTCCTGCCGACGATACCGTGATATTTCAGACTGTCCGCGGGATCGTCCGTTGTGGCGACAAGGCTGACGTTATACTTTTCAAGCAGGTCGGATACGGTAAGCGAAGACAGGCGCTC
>JAEEGW010000346.1 GCA_016280525.1 Clostridiales bacterium | reverse complement strand
TTCCAATGGATGACGTCCGGCTTCGGATCGCCCCAGCCCGCCATCCACATTTTCATGCCCCAGAGCGCGTATTTCGTGAAGCGGCAGTTCTCGTCCGGCGCGTATATCTTTACGCCGTCGCCCAAAAGCTCCGCGACGCGGATCTGATAGCAAAGACGGAGTGAGTCGCCTATAAGAACGACGGTCTTCATAAAAGCTTTATGCCTTCTTTAATTCTGTCCGTCATACGCTGTCGGCCGAGTATTTTTATAACTTCGTACAGGTCGGGCGAATTCTGCCTGCCCGTTATAGCTATACGGACAAACGACGCGACGTCGCCTACGTGACCTTTGTATTTTTCCGGCTCTTTTTTATAAAGCTTCGTCTCGCGGGCGTAGCCTATCTGCTCCGCTATGTCTTTCAGCTTCTCAAACCAAAAGCTCTGATCGTCGTTTTCGTCATACGTATCAATAAATTTCTGCAGCGCCGCTTTTATATCTTCCTTGTCTTTGTCCTCAGGCTGACTGTCGTCGCGGGTGAAGTATTTGTCGTAGAAGAAGCTCATATACGGTTTGACGTCCGCCCAGGTAGCAAAGTCTTTTCTCGGCTTTGCGCCGCCTCTGCCTATCGCCAAAATGCTTTCCGCATAGGCGCGGTCGGACGTGAGGGTTTCGTAAAATTCCGGGTCTTCCGACTTTGCATAACCGCATACGCCGTCATAGACCTGCGCCGCGGTCATTTTGCTTATGACGTTTTTGGAAACGTCGTTTAATTTTTCGGTATCGAACAGACAGCCGGACACGCTCATTTTCTTAATTGAAAACGGGAAATCAAGGCGGTCTTTGTCCGGGTTCTGCGTATGCCATTCCTCATAGTTGGAGTTGAGCAGCGTCATAACGTATTCGTTTACCGCGTCTACACAGTAGCCCATTTTTCTGTAATCTTCCAGGTTTGCGCCCATGTCGCGCTTTGAGAATTTCTTTTTGTTGCCGTTCTCGTCCAAGCGCATGAGCTGCGCTATGTGCATATACTTGGGCGGCTTGAAGCCTAAATAACGGAAAAGCATCAGGTGCTTGGACAGGCTCGGCAGCCATTCCTCGCCGCGTATGACGTGCGTCGTGCGCATAAGGTGGTCGTCTATCGCGTGGGCGAAGTGATACGTCGGTATGCCGTCGGATTTGAGAAGAACAACGTCCTCGTCGTTTTCCGGTATCTCAAGCAGACCTTTTACTAAGTCCGTGACTTTTATTTTCTTTTCGGGGTCTCCGTCGGCTATGGCGAACAGCGCGAATTTGTGGCCGGCGGCAAGCTCCGCCTCGACCTGCTCCATCGTAAACTGCCGGCGCGCTAACATCGCTTCACGGCGCGCTTCCGCGTCCTGCTCCCAGTTCACGCTCTTTATCTCGGCTTTTTTGTCAAGCGCTTTGAGCTCGTCAAGCTCCTCGTCGGTGGAGAATACCGGATACGCGCGGCCTTCCGCGACGAGTTTTTTGGCGTAAACGTGATATATATCAACTCTCTGGCTCTGCGTGTACGGACCGTAGGCGCCTTTGTCGCCGTCCGCGGTAACGCCCTCGTCAAAACGGAGCCCGTAGTAGTCGAGTATTTTTGTTATAAACGCCGCAGCGCCTTGCACCTCGCGCTTTGAATCCGTGTCCTCGATGCGCAGATAAAACACGCCTCCGGACTGGTGAGCCAGACGCTCGCAGACGGTAGCGGGGAAAAGTCCGCCTATATGGAAAAATCCGGTGGGCGACGGCGCTATCCTCGTTACTTTCGCGCCTTCCGGCAGGCAGCGCTCGGGGTATTTTAACTCAAGCTCGTCCGGCGTCACGGTAACGTCCGGGAAAAGCATATCAGACAGTTTTAAAAAGTCCATTGAAATAAAACCTCATTATATATTATTGAAATATATTATACAACAAATTTAATTAAAAATCAAGCGTTTTTTATATAAAAATTTAAGGGACTGCCGGAGCAGTCCCTTGATTTGTTTTGTGATTAAGGATCACTGAGCTATCGTTTCAAGCTCGAAAATGCTTCTCTGAAGGACGAGCGCGCTTTCAATGGTGATCGATCCGGTCTTGAGCACGTCCGCAGCGAGGAAGCAGGCGTGGTTTGTGTCAAGCGCGTGCGAAGCGCCGGTTATGTAGTCGAGTATGACCTGAACGTCGTTCGTCTGCACTTTGCCGTCTCCGTTCGTGTCGCCGTATATTACCACGGTATATTCGATGCCGTCAACGGAAAGTATCTGGCCTGTCGCCATCTGGCTTGCATCCTTACCGGACGCGTCCTTGACGGTGACGTTTTCCGGGTCGGCGCCGTATGAGGACGCAACGTCAGCTATAACGTCCGCCGCTTTGTCGCCGGGGTTGAAGCCGGTTGCGATCTTTTCGCCGGTTGTGGATATGGTGCTGAGCTTTATGGTCACACTGACGACGGCAACTGTACATTCACAGGAAAGATCGCCGTCTTTCGTCGTTGCGGTTATGGTCGCCGTGCCGTTTTTGTACGCGGCTATGATGCCGCTCTTGCTTACGTCGACCACGGTCCTGTCGGACGTGGAGTACAGTATCTTCGGCACCTCGGTCTCCGTGCCGTCTGACATATACGCTTTTATCATAAGAGACGCGGTGTCGCCAACTTTCAGGCTGACGGTGTCTTCCGTAAATCTGATCTCCGCAAGATACGGCTCTTTGCCGGTATCTTCTTCGGTTTCGGTCTCGGTCTCAGTTTCCGTCTCGGTTTCCGTTTCGGTCTCTGTTTCAGTTTCGGTCTCGGTTTCCGTCTCCGTCTCCGTTTCAGTCTCCGTTTCGGTTTCAGTTTCCGTCTCCGTTTCGGTCTCGGTTTCCGTTTCCGTTACGATTTCTTCCGTTGTCTCGTTATCATCGGGAGTTTCGCCTTCTTCTGCTCTTACGCGCATCAGGGACACGGATACGGAAAACAGTATGCAGGTCGTAACGGCAAGCGCCGCGAGCGTAAGAAGTATATGCAGTGCTTTATTTTTATTTATTTTATTCATCTTTTCTCCCCCGTTTCATCGTCATCGTTGATTATAACAATTTTTCCGGTAAAGTCGTCGTCATCGTCGTCAGGCGCCGTGAATTCCGGCTCGGGCTCGCTTTCCTGCGCCGGCGCTTCATCCACGCTGTAATCCGTATAAGAATCGGTCCCTTCATTGACGGGTATATCGTCCGCCGGGATGTCTTTTGCTTCCGGCTCTTCCGGAGTTTCCGCGGGCTTCTCGGGCTCGGGCTCAGGTTCGGGTTCGGACTCGGGCTCGGACTCAGGCTCGGGCTCGGGCTCAGGCTCGGGCTCGGGCTCAGGCTCGGGTTCGGGCTCGGGTTCGGGCTCGGGTTCTTCCTCTTCCTCTTTTTCTTCCGGCTCGTCGTCCTCGTCGGCTTCTTCGTCGGGTTCTTCTTTGAAATATCCGTCTTCGTCTTCTTCAACGTCTTCGGTCTCGTCGTAGTCGTTAAAGAATCTGTCCGCGGCTCTTGTCGTATAAGCGTTGTTCGGTACGTCTTTTCCCGCGCCGCTTATTATATCGTCGTCCTCGTTGTCCTCGTCTATGATGTCGTCTTCATAGGAGAGGTCGCCTTCGTCGTCGTTATCGTCTTCGTAATCTCCGTCGTCGTAATACTCGTCGTCATCCGTTTCTTTCTTGCGTTTGAAGTAGATAACGAGGAAGTAGATTATACCGCCTATAACGGAAAGTATTATTATGCCGCCGACAATGAACCATATAATGTTCTTGCCGCCTCTTTCTTCGGATTTCGTTTCATCCGTCGTATCGTCTGTATTGTCGGTCGATATGCCGGGAGTTGTCTCGCCGTTGCCGGAGACGATAAGATCGAATATCTCGCGCGCCGCGCTGAGCTTGCTGAAGTTTGTGATAGCGGATTTCTGCAGCGCGGAAAGCTCATTGTATTTTGTTATCAGATCGGTAAGCTGTTCTCTGGAATCTTCGTTTATGGTGTTGAGATCGAGCGCGTCTATTTCCGCTATAAGCTCGTCAACTTTTTCTCTTGAGCTGTAGTTAACGTTGAACGTCTGGGAAGCGCCGGCGTAAGTTACCGTAACGGTCTGTGTTCCCATATACGACTTGTCATATCCGGAGAGCATGGCCTTTGTTATCGGCACTTCTTCGCTCGTTCCGTCGTCGTAAACGACAAGAAGGACGCCGCCGGTCGTGTCTATTTCATCTCCTATGAGATAATCCGTCTTCGTTACCGGGGATTTGATGGAGAACGAAAGCACGGTCTTGGATTTTACTTTTATATTGACGTGGGTCGTTTTGTCTCTGTATTTTACGAGCAGCTGCTGGTCGCCTATGGTACCGGCGTTGAATCCGGTAACCTGTATGTCTCTGTCGTCCATCGGCAGCTCGCTGTACGTGCCGTCGGTATAGGTGACGAGCAGTACCCACGCGGAATAGTCCGGCTGCACGCCCAAAGGATACTCGGTCTGATACGTGCCGGGCTTTACGGAGATGTGAGAGATGCTTTTATCTATAACGAATTTTTCGTTTATCGTCTCGCCGTGCGCGTTGACGGTAACGGAATAGCTGCCGTTCTTGTCGCAGACGTACGGGCTCGTTATGGATACCGCGGGCCTTCCCTCGTAAACGAGGCTCGCGGTTGCCGCGTCAAACGTGAGCGTAACGTTTTCGTTGAACGTGCCGGTGTTCTTGTCCGAGTTGTTAAGAAGTATGCCCGGGCGCGTGAGCCACAGCGTCACTTCATCCGTCTTCGGCTCCTTGCATTCTATTTTGGTATACTGCTCCTCGTTCTTGCCGTTGTAAAGCGTAAGATCGTTGACGGTGAACGTAGTTCTCGTTTTCGCCTTTAACGTGTTTTTCACTCTCAGTTTGAACGTGAATATGTCCGTCGCGCTCTGCGGCAGCAGATTCTGCCTCGTGTTTGCGTATGTATAAGCAAAGCTTACTTTTTCTATCCCGTCAAACGCGATGCTCGTCAGGTCGTCCGTGTTTGTTTTGAGAAGCGTCGCCGCGGAACCGTTTAAATAATCGAAGTACGACGCGTCAAAAGAAACGGAGATATGCATGGCGGCGATACGCGGAGACATCGTCCGGTAGTTGTCTATGCTGACCTTAACGGTTATTATCTCGTCCTTTACGGGATTTTTATTTGAAACGGTCACGCTGATCTGCGCCATGTCCTGATCCGTAACGGCGTAAGACACCGTTGCAAGCGCTGAAAACAAGAGCAGAACGCATAACAGCAGCGACGTTATCCTTTTCCCACAGTGTTTTATCATTGTCCTCTTACCTTTCTGTGTATAGTATAATCGTTCAGCATAATTATAATGGGTAAATGTGAAACCGTGATATTCTTTTTTTAAATTTATTTAAGAATAACTCTTGAAAAAAAGTGTAATATATGGTATAATGTGCACAATTAGAGAAAAGTTGTTCATATTTTACGAAAAAAGATATGGAAGGGATAATTGTTATGGCGGATAAAAACGTATTGTTCAGAACGTCCATGGGCGGATTCAACAAGGCTGACGTTATGGCGTATTTAGATAAGCAGAACGCGGATTTCCGCGAGCTTGCAAAACAGAAAGACGACGCGTTAGCCGCAAAGGACGCGGAGATCGCGTCCTTACGCGCACAGCTTGACGATATGATAAACCGTGCAAACGAAGCCGGAGCGGAAGAGAAAACGTCCGAGGAAGCGGAAGAGCTGAAAGCGAAGCTGCAGGCGGCCGAGGCGGCTCTTGCCGAAAAGGACGCGGAGATAGAAAAGCTGAAGGGCGACAGTGAAAAAGCGTCGTCGGAAAACGAGCGCAAAGCGGGTCTTTACGACGATATGTCGTCGCAGATCGGCGATATACTTCTTACCGCGAACAAAAACGCGGATACGATAATAGCGGAAGCTAACGCGAAAGCGGCGGAAATAAACGAAAAAGCGGTTGAGGACGCGGAGGAGCGCAGGCGCTGTTTTGAGGCGCGGATGTCGCGCATTTCCGCGGCTGTAAGGAACAATACCGCGGCGGCGGCTGATAATTTCCGCGGCGATGTAAAAGCGGAGCTTGAGATCATGCGTAAGCTTCTTGAAGACACGGTAAAATCCGTTGACGAAAAGAGCGCGGCGTTCACGGAGCTTGCGGACAAACTGGAAAAACGTCTGAACGCGGAGATCGATTCCGCCGTTTCCGAAATTGAAAAAGAAACGGAAACGCTGAAAGGGAATTAAGAATTCAGAATGCAGGGGCGACCATTGGTCGTCCATAAATAATAAAGAGTAAAGAAGAAAGAATAAAAACCGGTGTCGGCGGAGCCGACGTTCTGTGCGCCATACGGCGCTCTTGGGTGGTCGGCAAATTGTCAAGTCAAGTGCAACAAAAAATTTGTTTAGGTGAACGATAGTTGAGGCAGGCTCTCGGACGAGAATTTATCAAATCCACGACACGAT
>JAEEGW010000345.1 GCA_016280525.1 Clostridiales bacterium | reverse complement strand
TTTGAGGAGCAGTGCTCCGGCGCGACCTTGAGCTGACCGGAAACGTGATCTTTGACGAGCTTTTTGAAAAATTCGTCGCTTTTGTCCGCCAGCATATAATCAAATCTTATACCGGAGCGGATGAACACCTTTTTCACTCCCGGCACGGATTCCACGCGGCGCAAAAGCTCCACGTATTCCGACTGGTCGGCTATCAGATTTTTGCACGGCGTCGGGCACAGGCATTTTCTGTGTTTGCATATCCCTTCCGTCAGCTGCTTTTCGCAGCTCGGATAGCGGAAGTTCGCCGTCGGGCCGCCCACGTCATGGATATATCCCTTGAAACCGGGCAGCGTTGTCAGAAGTTTTGCCTCTTCGACAACGGAATCAATGCTTCTCGACACGACCGAGCGCCCCTGGTGGAACGCCAGCGCGCAGAAATTACAGCCGCCGAAACAGCCGCGCACGTGCGTTATGGAGAATTTTATCTCGTCCAGCGCCGGCACGCCGCCGTCTTTTTCATACATAGGATGATACGCGCGCATATACGGCAAAGCGTAGACTTTATCAAGCTCTTGCCGTGTGAGAGGCGGCATAGGCGGGTTGACGACGAGCATACGGTCGCCGTAATATTCGGTCACCGCTCGCCCGTTTATGTGGTCGCATTCCGCGTACTGCTCCGCGTACGCTTTGGCGTACAGCGTTTTGTCTTTTCTCAGATTTTCAAAATCATAACCTTCAACAACGTCAAAATGTATCTTGTCGCCGCGGCTCGTCACGTACGCCGTTCCGCGCACGTCGTGTATTTTTTTTATCGGCACGCCTTTATTTAAAAGATACGCGATGCGCCGCAGTATGTTTTCACCCATACCGTACGTCAGGATATCCGCTCCGCTGTCGATCAGAACGGATGCGCGGACCTTGTCGTCCCAGTAATCATAATGTGCAAAGCGGCGCAGGGAAGCCTCAAGCCCGCCTAAAATTATAGGAACGTCTTTATAAGCCTGCCTTATCCTGTTGCAGTAAACTATTATAGCACGGTCGGGACGCTTGCCCGTTTTGCCGCCGGGCGTGTAATAATCGTAATTTCTTTTCTTTTTCGCCGCGGTGTAATGCGCGACCATGGAATCTATATTCCCGGCGCTGACGAGAAAACCGAGGCGGGGCCGCCCGAACTTTTTGAAATCCTCACAGCTGTGAAAATCCGGCTGGCACAGCATGCCTACGGAATATCCCTCCGCTTCAAGCACGCGCGAGATTATGGACGCGCCGAAAGAAGGGTGATCGACGTAGGCGTCACCGCAGACGTATACGAAATCAACGTCGCCGCCGGCTTCCTGCCGGCTTATAGGTAAAAACGGCATATTTTCTCCTAACGTATATTTTCATATTAAATATACTTTGTTTTCCGCCCTCTGTCAACAAAATTTTATAAAATTTACATTTTTTCTTACAAAAAATCGTCTTATTGTATTGAAAAAAAAGCTACAATAATGTAAAATGGTCACGAAAAAAATAAACAGGAGAGTAGCTATGAGTATTTTACACGTTATCAATCACCCTATGGTACAGCATAAGCTGACGATTATGAGAATGGAAGAGACCGGCTCAAAGGAATTCCGCGAGCTTTTAAACGAGATCGCAATGCTTATGGGCTATGAGCTCACCCGCGACCTTCCGCTTGAGGACGTACAGATAAAGACGCCCGTCGCCGCCTGCACCGCAAAGATGATAGCCGGCAAAAAGCTGGCGATAATCCCGATACTGCGCGCGGGCCTCGGCATGGTGGACGGACTTTTGTCTCTCGTTCCCGTCGCAAAGGTCGGACATATAGGTCTGTACAGAGATCCGGACACTCACAAACCGGTCGAATATTACTGCAAGCTCCCGTTTGATATAGAAGAAAGAATAACGATAGTCTGCGACCCGATGCTCGCAACGGGCGGCTCCGCTTCCGACGCTATCGATATGCTCAAGGCAAAAGGCGTACACAACATAAGGCTCATGTGCCTTGTCGGCGCGCCGGAGGGCATCGCGGAAGTGCAGAGAAGACATCCGGACGTTGATATATATCTTGCCTCCGTGGACGATCATCTGAATGAACACGCGTATATCGTTCCGGGCTTGGGCGACGCGGGTGACAGATTGTTCGGTACAAAATAAAATTGTAAACTTTTCAAAAACATATTGCATTTTGCAAAAAAATGTGATATAATAGCCCTCGCTTGTTATAAATGAGAAGTAAGTTACCGAATTTGGAGGTGTTAAAATGGCAAAATGCAGTGTATGCGGAAAGGGCGTAACGTTCGGACACAACGTTTCCCACTCCAACCGCAAGACCAACAGGGCATGGAAAGCCAATATCAGAAGAGTTAAAGCTGTTGTAGACGGCACACCGAAGACTGTCAACGTATGTTCACGCTGCCTGCGCTCCGGAAAGATCACGAGAGCTATCTGACAGATATTCCAATGCTTAACAAAAGGCTGCCGCGAAAGCGACAGCCTTGTTGCCGTTTATGGAATTAA
>JAEEGW010000344.1 GCA_016280525.1 Clostridiales bacterium | reverse complement strand
TATTTCAAAGTCGCGGACGGCATAGAGCACCCGGACGATATAACGGATTACTACGTTTCCGGCAGAAGTCTGCCAATGGGAAGATTGAGTTACCGTTATTTAGGCTGATATAGTCACTTGTGATATTGCAAAAGCAAAAAAAGTAGTGTATAATCATAATGAAATAAAATTTTGGAGGTAAAAATCATGGGACTTTTTGACAACATTAAAAACAAGGCCGCAGAGGCGGCAAAGAGCGCATTGAAAGGTGAAAACAAGACGGTTGACGTTGTTTTTGCAAAACTGCCGGATACTTACGAGGAATTCATAGCTCTTCCTCAGGCACAGCTCTCCTCGCCGTTCGATACCGCGGCGCTGACCGTTCTGGCGCTTTGCTTCTATCCGCAGGACAAAGAGCTTTCTCTTAAAATGCTCGACTTCCTCCGCGGACCGAGACCCTTGTCCGCTTACGACAAATCCTTTATAAAGGACCGTTTCATGGATGCGGACTACGTTCCGAGATCCTTCTTTGTAGGTGCGGTCCCCGCAAACGACTATACGCCTTCTGAGCCTTATACGGTAAAAGTAAGCCAGAATCCCTATTCATACGATAACGAAGGTTATGCAAGACTTTGGCTCAAATCCGGCGGCGCAGACAATCCCAGACAGATCGATCTCCGTCAGCTGAAAGACGGCAAATGGTGCCTGTGGGAGCAGATGATCTTAGGAGGCATCCGTCAGCCCGAAAGCGCAAACCCCTGGGCATGATAAGGTGACGTTATGAACGTTGTAGGCAAATGGAAAATAGCAGCGGCGCTCACGGTGAACGATCAGTTTGAACAGGTGTGGAAGACCGTTTCTGAAATGGCGGCGGATCCCGAAGTAGATCCGTTCGATCTGCAGATGTTCGACTCGCTCATCATCTTCGGCGAAGACGGCGTCATTAAGACCGCCATAAAAATACCGGAAGATCTGCCGCAGGAAGAAATAGACGCCGCGATAGCATCCGGCGAATGCGAGCTCTACGCGCCCGGCCTTATGGTCGTGGAAAAAAGAGAGTGGAAGGAAGAAGACGGAAAGATCAAGTTCAAGTCCGGCGTCGAGGGAGAGATTTTAGGCGAAGAAGTCGACCCCTGGGTGGAAATTATCCCGCTTGAAAACGGTATTGAATACGGCACGTTCCGCCTTACCCGCGCAGACGACTGAGTAACGTAATAATGAATAAACCGGGAGTCAGACAAACTCCCGGTTTTTTATGCGGGTAATACTTTCGAATTAAGAATTAAGAATTAAGAATTAAGAATTCAGAAAATAGGTTGATACTCGTAGGGGAGGGGTTTCCCCTCCCGCTTTGTAGGGGCGACCATTGGTCGTCCGTTTTAAAGAATAAAGAATAAATAAGAAAGAATAAAGAATAAAAACAGGTGTCGGCGAAGCCGACGAATTGTGCGGCTTACGCCGCTCTTGGGTGGTCCCGCCCCTCAACTCCCCCCAAACCCCCTCTTACCCCTCCCACAATCTCTAAATGAGATTGAGGGGGTCAGCTCGCTGTGACCGTAGAGCGGCGTTAGCCGCACAGAACGTCGCGAAGCGACACCAATTCAAAAGGCTGCCGTTTCGGCAGCCTTTTCGGTTATCTCTTAATCTCTTCGTTTATATACGCTTCAAGCACGTCGCCTTCGCGTATATCGTTGAATTTTTCAAGTCCGATACCGCATTCATAACCGGAATTGACTTCCTTCACGTCGTCCTTGAAACGTTTGAGCGACGAGATCCTGTCTTCAAATATGATGACCGAATCGCGCAGTACGCGTATAAAGGATTTGTTGGTGACTTTGCCGTCAAGTATATACGAACCGGCGATAGTGCCGACGCTCGGCACGTGGATGGTCTGTCTGACCTCGGCGTGGCCGATGATAGCCTCGCGGTACTTCGGCGCGAGCATGCCTTTCATCGCCGCTTCTATATCCTCGATACAGTTATAAATTACGGTGTACGTGCGTATTTCAACGCCCTGGGCTTTTGCGGATTCTCTTGCCGTTCTGTCGGCCGTTACGTTAAATCCTATGATAACGGCGTCGGACGCGGCGGCGAGCATAACGTCGCCCTCAATAATTCCGCCAACTGCCTTGTGTATGATCTTTACGCGCACTTCCTCGTTCTGCAGCTTGGAAAGCGAAGCGCATACCGCTTCTGCCGATCCGCCGACGTCCGCTTTGACTATCAGGTTCAGCTCCTTCATACCGGCGCGTTCGTCGGACATGAAATCTTCAAGCGTCGCTCTCGTTCTGCTGCCGAGTTCGGCCTCTTTCTCTTTCGCTCTGCGCTGATCCGCAAGCTCTCTCGCCATACGCTCGTCGGCTACGGCGTCAAACGTGTCGCCGGCTGAGGGGACTTCTGAAAGACCTGTGATCTCCACGGGGACGGAGGGACCGGCGGTCTTTACGTTTTCTCCTCTGTCGTTCTTCATCTGACGTATGCGGCCGACAGCCGTACCGGCTATGACCGTATCGCCGCTCTTGAGCGTACCGTTCTGTACGAGCACGGTGGCGACAGGGCCTCTGCCCTTGTCAAGACGGGATTCTATTACTATACCTTTGGCGGCTCTGTCCGGATTTGCCTTGAGCTCCTTGACGTCCGCGACGAGAAGTATGTTCTCAAGCAGATCGTCTATACCCATGCCGGTAAGCGCGGAAACGGGAACGCATATCGTATCGCCGCCCCATTCCTCCGGCATAAGATCGTATTTCATAAGCTCCTGCTTCACCTGGTCGGGATTGGCGTGCGGCTTATCCATTTTGTTTATCGCTATGATAATGCTGACTCCCGCGGCTTTTGCGTGATTTATAGCCTCTACCGTCTGCGGCATTATGCCGTCGTCCGCGGCTACGACTATAACGGCTATATCCGTTGCCATTGCGCCGCGCAGACGCATTGCGGTGAACGCCTCGTGACCCGGCGTGTCAAGGAACGTGATGTCGCGTCCGTTTATCTTCACGCGGTAAGCGCCTATGTGCTGCGTTATGCCGCCCGCCTCGCCTTTCGTCACGTTGGTGTGGCGTATCGCGTCAAGCAGGGAGGTCTTGCCGTGGTCGACGTGACCCATTACGCAGACGACGGGAGCTATTTCCTTTAACTGGTCCGGCGTATCTTCCGTTTCGTCAAACAGTTTTTCCTCTATCGTAACTACGACTTCTTTCGTTACGACGGCGCCCAGATCGTCGCCTATGAGATACGCGGTATCGTAGTCCACCGTGTCGTTTACCGTGAGCATGGAGCCCATCATCATAAGACGTTTGACCACTTCCGCGGCGGTGACTTTAAGACGCGAGGCAAGCTCGCCCACCGTGATATAATCGGGTATCTGCACGTGAAGCTGAGCGTGTTTTGCGTTTTCAAACACTTCGCGCTTCTTCTTTTCCTTGCGCTCTATCTCTTTTTCGCGCTCGGTCTTGATCTTTGTGCCTTTTTCCTGACCTTTTTCGTTCTTTTTCTTTATCTTCTGACGGTCTTTGCTGTAATTGCTGCTGTCGCGCTCCGATACGAAGCTGTCAAGATGCTCGTCGTATTTGCCGAGTTCCACGTTTGCGGATCTCGTATCTATGATCCTCGTCTTTGTCTTGACCTGCGCCGCGTCTCCGTGACCGCCGCCGCTCTGCGTGATTATCTTTGCCTGTCTTTCCTTCTCGTTCGGACGCTTCTCACGCGGCTTTTCCTTTTGCTGCTGCTTCTGCTGGAGCTTTTGCTGCTGCTGACGGAACTGCTCCGCGCGCGTCTTCGGCTCCTGCTGCTGCTTCGGCTCCGGTTTCTTTTCCTCCGGTTTCTTTGCAGGCTCCTTTTTCTGTTCCTGTTTTTCCGGGGCTTTCGGTTCATTTGTCTCCGGCTTCGGCTTTTCCGGCTTTTTCTCCTTGGGAGCGGGGCGGTGCTCAACAGCGACGTCCACGCGTCCGGCCAGATAATCCTCAAGTCCGCTTATCTGGTTTTCAGACGTCAGCACCTCAAAGATAACGGCAAAATCGTCCTCGTCTATCGTCGAGGTATGGACCGCCGCTCCGTCTGAATGAGCTTTCAATATATTTACCAGATCGTTGGATTTAAGACCGAGATCCTTTGCTATGCTTGCTACTTTATATTTTGCGTTTGATATCATATATGTCCCCTTGCCGCTTATGACGTAAAAACTTACTTTCACGCGGCTCCTTTCATATGAATTCTGCTGTCTTTATTATGTTTGCTCAAGTGATTTTAAAATCATTTCGGCAAAGCCGTTATCCGTTATGCCGACGGTCGCTATGCCGCCTTCCTTGCCCGTCGCTTTGCCTATTTCCTCGCAGGTGAAGGGAAGAGTGCGGTACGTTATGTTTCTGTAACTGCAGCCGTCGCTTATTCGCTTTACCGTGTTTGCCGACGCGTCGGATGCGGTGAACGCCGCTTTTATCTTTCCGGCTCTTATCGCTTCCGTCGTCATATCCGTGCCGCATACGAGCTTTCCGGCTTTTTTACACAGACCGACGTATGATAACGTTTTATCCATTGTTATCGCCCGTCTGCGCTTTAAGCGCCTCGAACACCGTATCCGATACCGTGCAGCCTAAAGATTTGTTCAGTCTGCCGGTCTTTCTCGCTTTCTGTAAGCACGAGGCTTTTTTGCATATATACGCTCCGCGTCCGGCGCTTTTTCCCGTTGTGTCGAGGGAAACGGCGCCTTCGGGCGAACGCACTATGCGTATCAGTTCGCCTTTCGGAAGCTCGGCTCCGCAGCCGAGGCAATGCCTCATGGGAGGCTTTTTAACCGTTTTCATTGTCATTTGGCTTTGATATCTATTTTGAAGCCCGTGAGCCTTGCGGCGAGACGCGCGTTTTGTCCTTCCTTGCCTATCGCAAGCGAGAGCTGATCAGGAGATACGGTTATCTTTGCGGAACGCTCGCCGTCAAACTCTATGCTCTTTACCTCAGCCGGCGAGAGCGCCGCTCTGATGTATTCCACGGGTTCGTCCGAATATTTGATTATATCTATCTTTTCGCCGTGCAGTTCGTTTACTATCTCCGCTATACGCGCGCCCTTGTTTCCTATGCAGGCGCCGATCGGATCCACGTTTTCATCGCGGGAATAAACGGACATTTTTGTTCTTGAACCGGCTTCGCGTATGACGTTTTTGATTATAACCGTGCCGTCCGCGATCTCCGGAACGTTCAGCTCGAACAGGCGCTTTACGAGTCCGGGATGTACGCGGGAGATCGTTACGAGCCTGCCGCGCGCTTCCTTGCTTACTTCCGTTACGAAAACTTTTATTCTGTCGCCGGCGTTGTAATGCTCGCCGGGGATCTGTTCGTTTTTGATGAGCACCGCGTTGCTGTTGCCGAGGTTCACGACAATGGAGCCGGTGTCCGGATCTACGAGCTCTACCGTGGCGTTTATTATTTCCTCACGCTTGCTCTCGTATTCCTGGCGGAGCATTCCGCGTTCCGCCTCGCGTATACCCTGGATTATTACCTGCTTGGCGGACTGGGCTACCGTGCGGCTGAAATTCTTCGTTTTTATCTCTTCTTTGACGACGCCGCCCAAAACGTGTCTTCTGTTCAGCTTCTTCGCGTCCTCAAGCGAGATCTCTTTCGCCGGATCCTCGACCTCGGCGACTACGGTCCTTACCTTGTAGACCTTGCAGTCTTTTTTGACGGGATCGAGTATGACTTTTATCTCCGCACCCGGAAACGCCTTTGAAAAAGCGTTTATCAGGGCCGTCTCCACCTTGTCGAGCATATATTCCTTGGATATGCCTTTTTCGTTTTCTATGGCGTCAAGCGCGCCGAATAATTCCGCATTCATTTTTTCCTTTTTTCCTCCTGATCTATTGATTTTATGTCAAAATAAATATTGACTTTTGATACGTAGCTTCGCGGTATGCTGATTTTCTGCCCGCCGCATTCAATATTGACGTTTTCGTCAAGCGGCAGAAGAGTTCCCACGTAGCTTTTTGAATTGTTGTATGGCTTGTATAGCCTGACCTCGACCGTGTCGCCCACGCAGCACTCGTAATGCCATTCGTATTTCAGCTCGCGTTCTATGCCGGGAGAGGAGACTTCAAGCGTGTAGCTTTCTTCTATCGGGTCCGCTTCGTCAAGCAACGGATCTATAGCGCGGTGGAACCGCTCGCAGTCGTTTATATCAACGCCGCCGTCCTTGTCTATCGTGTAGCGCAGGATGTATCTGCCGCCCTCTTTGACGTATTCAGTATCCCAGATAACGTAGCCGAGCTCTTCCGCCACCGGCTCCGCCAGCTCTTCGCAAATTTGTGTGATGTTCTTCTTCATATTCCTCCATAATCAGAGGGTGTGGGACCGTCCCACACCCTCCTTCTATCATACTGTCAAGGTATTATATCACAAAATATGTAAAAAATCAATACCTTTTATAAAAAAATAAAAAAATAATTTGTCCGGGGGGTGTTGACAAAGGTGTGGAAATGTGGTATAAATATAGTGGAAAAAAATCCGACATAATAGTATAATAACCGAGTTTATTTGAAGAAATATGAGAAAAAACACTTCTTTTTTTAACCGAATAATAGTTTTGTTCGCCGTATCCGCGCTGCTTTTCGGCGCGCTTTTCAACGCAAACGTTTTTGCCGCGCAGTCAAAACAGATGACCGCGGAGCTGTTTTACGAAAAGCTTGAGGATTTTAAAAACGAAGTTTATGCGGACGGCTCAAGATATAAAGACAGAGAAGACGTCTATATGGGCACGCAGTGCTACGGCTTTGCAAACCAGATAGCCAAATATTTTTACGGCTCGTGGCCGACGTACGATTCAAGAGGCTTAAGGACTTATCCCGACTGGAGCATAAGCTACGGCTCTGCGGCCTTGCAGAATTTACATATTGGCGACGTGGTGAGATTCAGAAGCTCCGCCGGCGCGGACCACTCCATATTCATAACCGGCTTTGACAGTGAAAAGATATATTTTTCCGACGCGAACAACGATCATCACAACACCGTCCGCCACAACGCGTCAATGACGTGGGAAAAGCTGATAGGCAAAATGGACAAGAGCCTTGAGCGCGATTCAAGCTGTATCGGCTGGGTGGCGCATTACAAATACTGGGATGACAGTACGGATCATGCCGGCGTCGGCACACAGCTTACGTTTGACGCAAACGGCGGAAGCATAGCCGGAGTCAAGGTAGCGGACAGATATATAGTTTTAGATACTATCAATATGAGAAGCGGACCCGGCACGGATAACGAGCGTATATGTAAAATGTACGACGATACGCTGTTTGACGTGGCGATTGACGCACAGACCGTGGAGGCGGAAGGCTACACCTGGGCGCAGGTGACGCAGGGCGAAAGATCCGGCTGGGCTGTCATAAGCGAAGCGGATTGGTGCCGGATAATAGGTCCGGTAATGAGCAGCGATTATTACGTAAACAAAAAAGACGGGATAATATATAAAACTTCGGATTCCAAGGCGGTGACGCTCACCGTGGAGGAGGGCAAACAGCTGCCGGATGCGGAGCTGTTCGGGCTCGCGCTTGACGGCGCGACGTTCAAGGGCTGGTCGTACGAGCCGGGCGGAGGACCGGCAGATATGGCAGGCCTGCTTGAAAATCCCCGCGGCGCGGAGCTGACGCTTTACGCGGTATGGGAACTGCCGGACGGCACGAATTATATCGAGTCGGAGACAGAACCGGAAACGGAAACAGAACCCGAGACCGAGCCCGCGACCGAAGAACAGACGACCGAAGCGGCAGAGGAAAAGCCCGCGTATCTGCCCGGTGATATAAACGGGGACGGAACGACGGACAATAAAGACGTCGTAACGCTTTTCAACCTGCTGTCGTCTGAAAATAAGGATGACGTTCCGGCCGTGTGCGACTGCAACGGCGACGGAGAAATAGACAACAAGGATTTAACGTATCTGTTCCGCACGCTGTCCGTCATGGAAGCCGGCGAAACGGAAGAGGTCACGGAGACGGAAGAAACGGAAGATACGGCAGTTTGCTCCGAGCCCGAGCCGGAAGAAGATCCGACCGAACCGGATATATCCGAAACGGAAGAATAAAGAACAAAAAAATCCCCGCTAATTCGGGGATTTTCTTTTTTTATATTGACAAAACCAGAATAATATGGTAATATATTAATAGTATAATCTTATTAATATAAATTCAATCAAGAAGAATTGTGGTAAATATAAAGCGTTATCATAATTCGTAATTGATTTATGTATTTTAACAGCACCATGGTATTAGCTATGTATATTATAATGCGTGGCTTCATGCCTCGTATTTTTTAATATAAAAAAGAAAGGAAAAGAGTATGTACAAAGAAAAGAAAAACGTTATCTCATCAAAAATAGTTTCACTGATCATGTCAGTAATTGTTCTGGTGTCAGCATTACCGATTGGCGTGTTGGCCGATAATTATTTGTTGTACGATGATATTCCGTCGTCTAGAGTATCTTCCAATACTAATTATAAGGCAGGCACTTCCGGTACGCAGTTTGCCATGTTTGTATTCAAAAAGAATCTAAACATAACAAATACGCCAAGTGGACACTCACCTCAAGCGAATTATCCGGATAGACTGCCGTACGATATTGTTTCTGGTATATCAAGTGATACAAATGCATACGCTCCGTTTGATTGCACTGTAACTCACAAATTGAATGAGGCGGCACATCCTATTATTATTGAAAGCGACAACAATGTTATTTTTGCAGATGGAACTATTGGTAAAATGACTATCATGGTTCTTCATGATAATAATGTTGACGATATAAATGTAGGAGATAAATTCAAACAAGGGGAAAAATTCTATCAGATGGGCACCGCTGCTGACCCTTCTGTTAATATCACTGGGGCCCATGTCCATATTGAAATTGCAAGAGGATCTTTCAAAAATGTCAGCAACAGTAACATAAAGAAAGAAATACGCAACAAATCAAATGCAATACACTTATACGACGCTTTATTTCTTTATGATGGAACAAATATAATATCTAAAAAAGGTATTGAGTCAAACTTTAAAATGGTTTCTGATTATGACGAAAATATAAGAGCTTTTAATTCCAGTATTTCAACTTCTGTTGCTGGATATTACTATCTTACGACAAGTAATGCTCCTGTTCGCAGGTCTCCGTCAGATTCTGCTGAAACGGTCGAGACTCTTTCAAAAGGAGATATTATATACGTATCAGCTTCCGGAAAAAATACCGCCAATAATACATGGTACAGAACGACAAACGGATATATATATCCTTATACAGATAACGGTAGTTCCAGACTGGCAAAAATTACTTCACCGTATATTTTCGAGCTTTCCGACGTTAAAAACCATAATTCTTCACTTTCATCATCGGATTATGTTTGCAGTGTCGTCAAAGCTAATACAGGCTACAGCCTTTCGAATTCAACTTCATTTGGATGCATAATCTATGTTAAGTCAAACAACACTTACACAGAAGTTGCAAGAGCAACTGACAACAAAACGATTTCTCATGACTTTATGTATTATAACATATCGCAAAATCCGACAGCAAGTAATACAAAGTTTCTTACATCAAGCGGAACACAGTATAAATTTACGAGTGGTAACGTATATTTTTATAGGTTTTTTATGACTTATAACAATAAGAGCAATTATTCATACAGTTATAATTATGCAAATGATACGCCATATTTTAAATTTGTTTCCTCTGGTACACACACCCATTCATATGGTGGCTGGGTATATTATGATGAGGCACAGCATAAAGCAACGTGCACTTCCTGTGATGCTGTAAAGTACCAGAACCATACGTGGGATTCAGGTACGGTGACGAAAGCGGCGACGCATACGTCGACTGGTGTGAAAACTTATACGTGTACAGCTTGCGGCGCTACGAAGACCGAAACTATAGCAAAGACAACAACGCACAGCTTCGGTGCGTGGACAAAACTTAACGATACTCAGCATCAGAGAACATGTGCATGCGGAGAAAAACAGACTGAGAACCATACGTGGGATTCAGGTACGGTGACGAAAGCGGCGACGCATACGTCGACTGGTGTGAAAACTTATACGTGTACAGCTTGCGGCGCTACGAAGACCGAAACTATAGCAAAGACAACAACACACAGCTTCGGTGCGTGGACAAAACTTAACGATACTCAGCATCAGAGAACATGTGCATGCGGAGAAAAACAGACTGAGAACCATACGTGGGATTCGGGTACGGTGACAAAACCGGCGTCTTATACGGAAACAGGTGTAAGAACATACACATGTACGGTATGCAATGCTACAAAAACAGAAACGATCGCAAAGCTCGATAAACCCGTCGACCCGAATTCACTTCAGTTTGTGATCGGCAATGCAAATGCCAAACCCGGTGAAACCATAAAAGTCAATATAACTTTGAAAAACAACCCAGGTATTTCGTCATTCAAATTTCATTTGTTTTTTGATAACGGTTTGATCCTAATTGATGCGAAATATGGAGACTTATTTACCGCAGATAATATGTATATTAACACAGAGTCGTATCCTGCCATGTTCAATTGGATCCGTTTCGGTTCAAATGCTTCGGACGACGGTACGTTCGTCACCTTGACGTTTATGGTCGCTGACAATGTAAAATACGGAGAAAAGCTCAGAATATACGCCGTTTGTGAGCAGAACAATATATTCAATACAGATTTTGAAGAGATTGCTTTTGAAGCAACGGACGGATTTGTAACAGTTTCAAATCACATACTCGGTGACATCAACGGAGATGGTACCGCGGATAATAAAGATGTTGTCACACTGTTCAACTATGTATCGGGGGCTAATGTATATGTCGTTGAAGGATCGACTGATGTCAACGGAGATGGCTTGACTAATAACAAGGATATTGTTGTCCTGTTTAAGTACGTGTCAGGCGTCAACATAACTATCTACTGATTATTATATAAAATTAATTATAATCCGCATTTTCAAAAGCACATTGCTTATGAAAATGCGGATTTGCTTATAATCGGTTTATTTAAAATGATACGTAATCGTTATCCATACATCTCTGTTCCGACGACGGTTATTTTCGCTTTTGCCGCGGTTATTTTAGTGATGCGGTCGACAAGCGCGTCCGTCTGCTCCTCGGGGACGAGAAGCTTATACGTCACCGCGTCAAGATATTCCGTCTGAAACTCGGGCAGCTCCATTCGCGAAAGCTCGTATTTCACGCGCTCCGCGTCGGAAAACGAAACGGTTATATCAACTCTCGTATAAGGCTTTACCGTCACGACGCCCGCCGCCTCGACTCCGTCCGCGGCGGCTTTCGTATACGCGCGCAAAAGCCCCGCGGCGCCGAGCAGTAT
>JAEEGW010000343.1 GCA_016280525.1 Clostridiales bacterium | reverse complement strand
CGTGACTGTGCTTGATTTCTTTCGACCGCTGCGCTTTCCTCGCTTTGCTTCATCTGCCCCCGGCAGCGCAAAGCTCGTCTACCCCCCTGTCCCCTCCCATCATTCTTAGAATGAAGGGGCAGCGCGCGGGGCGTAGGGGTTCCCCGAAAACGAGGAATGAGTTTTTGGGGGTTCACGTAAGGGGGGACGCCCGCGCGCGCAGCTAAAGCTGCAAAAAGCCCCGTTGAGATCAACGGGGGGTGGTGGGGTTTGGGGCGGTAAGGGGGGCGACCGGGGTTCCCCGAAAACGAGCTTGCCGAGTTTTTGGGGGTTCACGGGCGGGGAGCCCCAAATGTCGCGCAGCGACACAAAACGTCCCGGAGGGACACCGATTTTTATTCTTTATTCTTTCTTCTTTATTATTTAATACGGGCGATCAATGATCGCCCCTACATTAATTTAAAAACGGGCGACCGATCGGCCGCCCGTCTGAATTTTTAATTCATCAATACATTCCGCCCATTCCGCCGGCAGGTGCCGCGGGTGCGGGATTTTCTTCCTTCTTGTCTGCTACGAGAGATTCCGTCGTCAGAACGGTAGCCGCGATGGACGCCGCGTTCTGCAGCGCGGAGCGCGTCACCTTCGTCGGGTCCACGATACCGGCTTTTACCATATCTACGTACTTTTCGGTATATGCGTCGAATCCGTAGCCGACTTTCTTTGACGCGTAGATCTTATCTACAACGACCGAGCCTTCAAAGCCCGCGTTCTCGGCGATCTGGCGTACAGGCGCTTCAAGAGCTTTCAGCACTATGCTTACGCCGACTTTTTCGTCGCCTTCGGCCTTGTTAAGCAGCGCTTTTACCGCGGGGACCGCGTTGATGAACGCTACGCCGCCGCCGGCTACGATGCCTTCCTCGACCGCCGCTTTCGTGGCGTTGAGCGCGTCTTCTATTCTGAGTTTCTTTTCCTTCATTTCAACTTCCGTCGCCGCACCGACCTTGATAACGGCTACGCCGCCGGCAAGTTTTGCGAGTCTTTCCTGGAGCTTCTCGCGGTCGAAATCTGACGTCGTTGTCTCGATAGCCGCGCGTATCTGGTTGACTCTCGCTTTGATCTCGTCCTTGTCGCCGGAACCGTCAACGATTATCGTGTTGTCCTTGTTGACCTTGATCTGTCTTGCGTGGCCGAGCTGATCGAGCGTCGTTTCGGAAAGTTCAAGTCCGAGCTCGGATGAGATAACCTGGCCGCCGGTGAGTATCGCGATGTCGCGGAGCATTTCCTTGCGTCTGTCACCGAAGCCCGGAGCCTTGACGGCTACGCAGTTGAACGTGCCTCTCAGTTTGTTGAGTATGAGCGTGGTAAGTGCTTCGCCTTCTACGTCTTCCGCTATGATGAGCAGTTTTGCGCCGGTCTTTACTATCTGTTCGAGCAGCGGCAGGACTTCCTGGATGTTTGATATTTTCTTATCGGTTATAAGCACGCTCGCGTCGTCAAGGACCGCTTCCATTTTATCCGTATCCGTAGCCATGTACGGGGAAATGTAGCCGCGGTCGAACTGCATGCCTTCAACTACCTCGGAATAAGTCTCCGCGGACTTGGACTCTTCAACGGTGATAACGCCGTCGCTCGTTACTTTTTCCATAGCGTCCGCTATGAGCTCGCCTATATGCTCGTCGCTTGAAGAAACGGTGCCGACTCTTGCAATATCCTTTTTGCCGGAAACGGCTTTGGAGTTGGCAATTATCGCTTTAACGGCGGTATCCGCGGCTTTTGCTATGCCTTTGCGCACTACCATCGGGTTTGCGCCCGCGGCTACGTTCTTCATGCCCTCTTTGATAAGAGCCTGTGCCAGAAGCGTTGCGGTTGTCGTGCCGTCGCCCGCCGCGTCGTTCGTCTTTGTGGCGACTTCCTTTACGAGCTGCGCGCCCATATTTTCAAACGCGTCCTCAAGTTCTATTTCTTTTGCTATCGTAACGCCGTCGTTGGTGATGAGCGGAGCGCCGTATTTCTTGTCAAGAACTACGTTTCTGCCCTTCGGTCCGAGCGTGATCTTGACGGTATCGGCCAGTTTGTCAACGCCCTTCTGCAGAGCTTCTCTTGCCTCTGCGCCGTATATGATCTCTTTTGCCATGATAATTACCTCTTTTCTTATTCAACTGTGGCTAAAATATCGTTTTGTCTTACGATAATATATTCTTCGCCGTCGCATTTTACTTCCGTTCCGCTGTATTTTGAGAAGATAACGCGCTGACCCTTCTTAACGGTCATCACTACTTCTTTTCCTTCAACGATCCCGCCGGGACCCACGGCTATAACTTCGGCTACCTGCGGTTTTTCTTTTGCAGAACCGGCAAGGATTATGCCGCTTTTTGTTGTTTCCTCCGCTTCGACCATTTTGAGCACTACGCGGTCAGACAAAGGATTGAGTTTCATATCTGTATCCTCCTTAACAGTATGTTTGAATTTAATATGCTGGCACTCTTGGTGTATGAGTGCCAACCAACAACACATATTGTAGCATCATTTTTGCAAAAATCAAGTCTTTTTTTCAGATTTTACAAATGTTTAACATTTGCGGAAAATCTGTGCATATTTTGCCCGGAAACGCAGTTTTCCATTATTTTATTAATATAATTTTGAAAAAACTTTTCAAAACATATTGACAAATTAAATAAAAAGAGTTATTATATATCTACGGCGGTATATTTAATTTATTTTTTATAAATATAATAGCGATTTCAAGGAGGGACGTTTTATGAAAAAAGCATTAGTTATCATCATCGCGGCTGTCATGACGGCAGTCCTCTGCATATCCGCTTCGGCGGCGATAAACTCCAACCACTTGATCGACGAAGGTTTTCCCAGATTCAACAAAGACGAGACCGAATGGGACGTTTTCGGCTGGACGGTCGTAGATACGAAGATAACCGCCATGGGTTACATACTTGACGGCGGCGACGTAAAATGGGTGGACGATTCCGTTGACACAAGAGACGACGCGAAGAAGGTAGAGGCGAACGACTGCTTTGAAGATATGGAGCTTGAACGCGCCATAATAGACTACAATCTTACGAACGGCCTTGAAGAATTCTACGGCTACCGCATTCATATTACGCTTGACACCTCCAATATGTCAAAGGGCGACCATCAGCTTGAAGTCGTCGTAAAATATGAAGACGGCACGACGGGCAACCCGATGAGAGACAGCGTTATAGAGATAACCAAGACGAAGGATGCGTCCGGCGGCGGTGAAGCACAGCCTGCCGACGACAAGCCGGAAGAGCAGAAGACGGACGATCCGAAACCCGTCAACCCCGCCACGTCAGACGCGGCTGTCATAGCTGCAACGGCGGCCATGGCGATAGCTTTAGCGGGCGTAATTACGGCAAGAAGAATAAAGGTCAAATAAATCTTTAAAAGGAACGGTAAAATGAAAAAACTACTTGCATCGGTACTCGCGGCGGTAATTCTGATCGCGGTATTTGCGGCGTCCGCTTCGGTAGGTTCATACAAAGCGGCGGCGTATTCGATCGACTGGTACCTGGTAGACGGAAATATGATAACGTCTCAGGGACACGTAGACCAGTTCGTTGCAGACAACAAGCCCGTTTATATAAAAGATAAAAACGACCCGGGACGCGACACGGTGACGTTCTTCGGCTGGGTACAGCTTGAAGGTCAGAAGCCAATAAGCGCCATAGGATACAAAATAGACAACGGCGCGCCGATGTATGACGATAATTTCTTCAGCAGACTTACCGACATGGAAGGATTTCACGTGGACCGTACGGCGGAGCTTACGAACGCCGGTTTCAAAAACGCCGAAGGATTTGTTTTGAGATTCGGATACGCCGGTCTTTCCGACGGGGAACATACCGCTTCGCTTATGGTGAAGGGTGACGACGGCGTTGACAGCGCGTTCTTTACGTACTCGTTCACGGTAGCTCCGGCGGACACGCCCGAGCCCGCGGTCATAATACGCTCCTGGATAGACAGCCGTACTCCGGCTGAAGAGATAGCCGAGACCGGTATCATTGAGATAGCCGGATGGACGGGCGCCAACTACGAGATGATAGATATCGGTTACGCCATAGACTACGGCGAGCCGGTGTTCGGCGACGGCAGCGCGGTCATCATACCCGTAGCCGAGGACGATCCCGTAAAATCCACGGATATCGGCGGCGGTCAGTACGCGGAGCGGTTCAGCATATACATAGATCTTGAAGAGATCGATATCACGGAAGGCGTGCATACGCTGGCCGTATACGTAAAAGTCGACGACGGACACGATACGGCGCTTAAGATACACAAAACGATAGACGGCACGGATCAGGGAGCGCTTGTATTCGTGTACGGCGACTATGAAGATCACGAAAACGACGTATGGCTTTGCGAAAAAGCGGATTCGTTTACGGTCGGCTGGTGGATGTATCCCGAAGGAATGCCGGACCTGCACGAATTTGACGTTTGGGTGAGTTTTATAACTCCGTCTGCGTTTGACGGGTTTATGATGGCATGCTTCGCCGGCGTACCGGCGGAAGCCGCGGAACTTCAGATAAGCCTGCTTGACGAAGACGACGAAGTGCTTGAAACGCAGCAGATAAAAGTTTCGGGCGACCATAACGTAAAATCCCTCGGCTTTGTAAAAGTTTACTTTGACAAGGTCTACGCCAAAGGAACGTATACGATACAGATAATATTGACCGGCGGCAAATATTTCGTATTGGCCTCCGGCGATCATAACGAGATGACGGATATGATCTCCGTGTACGGAAACAACTCTCCCCAGGGACGGGACGACGAACACGGTTATGTCGCCGCAAGGTCTCCCGCGGTGAAACTGCTTGGAGCAGAGGACCCGGGAACGGAAGACGAAAGCTCTGAAGATTCGACGGAAGATCCGGACGATACGGAAGAAGTCCCGGAAGTTTCCGCAAAGGACGTGAACGGAGACGGCGAGGCGAACAACAAAGACGTTGTCGCTCTGTTCAGATACGTTTCAAGCGGCGCGCCGTATGATCCGAAGTACGATATTGACGGCGACGAAGAAAACAACAACAAAGACGTTGTGGCGCTTTTCAGAGCGCTGAGCAAGATGGAGACCGGCGGGGAAGACACCGCCGCGCCCGAGGATACGGAGACGGATACCGGCGAGATCATATACGCAGACGATTTTGACACGACTGCGGCTCTCGCGGACGATCCGGACTGAGGAGCGAAAATTATCAGGTATATTTTGTCTGGCGTTAGTTTGCCGCCGCACGGGCGGCAGAGCAGCGGCAGCGATATATAAAGCTGCGACCGGTACTGCTTCCGGGAGCGGCAATAAAAAAGTAAATTTATTCACAGGAGGAATAAAATGAAAAAGATTTTAGCAGTATTTTTATCAGTAACTTTGATCGCAGCGCTCTTCTGCGTTGCAACAAGTGCTGAAGCAGACCCCAATACGTGGCTCTGCGAAGAGAGCGCCAACGGTGCTTACGGCACAGGCTGGTGGATGGGTCCCGCCGCAGGCGTTAACGACGGCAATATAGTTGTTTCGTTTGTCACACCCAACGCGTTTGACGGATTTGTAATGGCTTGCTTTGCCAGCGGAAACCCCTCACCCGCGGTCCTCAACGTAAGACTTCTTGACGAGGACGATAACAAGCTTGAGGAACAGGAAATAACCGTTGCCGGCGACCATGAGAATTCCGCGAACGGCTACGTCGAGGTATACTTTGACAACGCATATCCGGCAGGCGTCTATTCAATAGAGTTCGAATTTGCCGGCGGCGAGCACTTTGTTCTCGCTATGGGCGGAGCCTGCGACGCGGAAGTATCCGTAAGCGGCACCTGCAACACATCCCAAGGAGCTGTGTATCCCGCTATAGTCCTTTACGGCGCGGAAGCTCCGGTTGAAGAAGAGACCACCGAACCGGAAGACACCACCGAAGAAGATACGACCGAAGGCGAACCCGAAGATACGACCGAAGGCGAACCCGAAGATACGACCGAAGGCGAACCCGAAGAGACCGAACGCGAACTCGCTGAGATCGAAGACGGCATACTCAACATAGTAATCGGCGGCGGCGTAGAAAAAGTCGAAGCAAAAGCCGGTGAAGAAGTTGACGTTAAGATCGAGCTCAAAGGCGTAACGACCCTCAGCTCCCTT
>JAEEGW010000342.1 GCA_016280525.1 Clostridiales bacterium | reverse complement strand
TTATCTCACGAAAACATAGTCAATATATACGACGTATCGGTCAAGGGAAACACCAAGTACATCGTTATGGAGTATATAGAGGGCATAACCTTAAAGGCGTTTCTGAAGCACAAGGGCGGTTCGCTTTCATGGCGCGAGACCCTGAATATATCGGAGCAGATACTCCGCGCGCTCGAGCACGCCCACAGCAAGGGCGTCATCCACCGCGACATAAAACCGCAGAACATAATGCTGCTCAAAAACGGACTTATAAAAGTTGCCGATTTCGGTATTGCAAAACTGCCTGATACGGATTCTTTCACGGTTACGGACCAGGCTATAGGCACGGTAAACTATATCTCGCCGGAACAGGCGATGAACAAAGAGCCGATTGACGAAAGATCCGATCTATATTCCGTTGGCGTACTTATGTACGAATTATCCTGCGGCGAGCTTCCGTTCACCGGCGACACGCCCGTTGCCGTTGCGTACAAGCACGTCAACGAAACGCCGAGAAGCCCGCGCGAGATAAAGCCGGAAATGCCGCAGGGACTTGAGCAGATAATAATGAGAGCGATGGAAAAATCGCCGGAAATGCGTTATCAGTCAGCAAAGCAGATGCTTACGCATATATCCGCGCTGCGCAAGAATCCCGGTATAAAATTCCGTTCCGCCGCGGAGCTTGAGGCGATGAAAGCCGGACAGAAAAAGAAGAAGAAAAAGACAAAGAAACCCGCGGCGAAGAAAACCGTGAGAGAGCGCGGAGGACTCGTACTTCCCATCATTTTAGGTGTTTTCTCGGCGTTTATGATCATCGTGTTCATTTACGGCTGCTTCTTCGTCGTCCGTCTGTTCAATATGTCGCTGTCCGACGTTCCGGAGGAGACGAGAGCCGTAAAGGACGTAAAGATAAAGAATTACGTAGGTATGATATATAACGAAGATCTGCGGGAAGAGCTGTCGGATCTCGGCTACAAGGTCACGCTCAAAGCCGGTTCAAAAGGTACGAAGATAAATGAAATAGTCCTTCAGAATCCCGAGGGCGGCTCGGAAAGAAAAAAGACCGCGGACCTTGAACTCGTGTTGTACGTCTACACCGGAGCGACGAAAGAAATACTGCCGGATCTGTCGTATAAAGCGTTCACGAGCGTGCGTGCCGAGTATTCAAGCAGGTACGAGCTTGAAGCGGAGCGTATCGACGATCAGAACGTACCCGCGGAGTATATAGTCCGCACGGATCCGCCCGCCGGAAGCGAAGTTGAGCTCGGACAGAAGATAAAGGTATATATTTCAAGAGGCTTTGTCGTTGAAAAGAAAGTCGTGCCCAATATTTGCGGCATACTCTTTGACGAGGCGAACAAGAAGATAACCGCGCTCGGATTCGCTGTCGGCGACGTCACGTTCTCCGAATCGGAATTTGAAAAGAACACGGTAATATTCCAGTCCGTCACGGCTTCAACGGAAGCGGCGGTCGGCACGGAAATAGACATAATCGTGTCGCTCGGTCCGCCTGAATCAGAGACGGAAGAGGAAGAGACCGCGGAAGAAGCCCCGGAAGAGACAGCAGAAGCCACGGCGGAGCCTTAAAGCGTTGAGCAGTATGAACGATATACCGCTCAAAGCAAGGATTTTATCCTGTATAGGCGGCAGATATACCGTCAGAGCCGAAGACGGCGAACAGATAAACAATATATTCGCAAAAGGCGTTTTCAGACACTTAGGCATAAAGCCGCTGCCCGGAGATATCGTATATCTGCGCGAAGACGAAAACGGATATATGATAAGCAAGGTGGAAGATAGAAAAAACTCTTTTATCCGCCCGGCGCTTGCAAATCTCGATATTTTATACGTAACAGTATCGTGCAGGTCGCCCGAGCCGTCGCAGATACTTACCGATAAAATGACGGTGATATGCGAAAATTCCGAAATAAAGCCGGTAATCGTCATAACGAAATCCGAGCTTGATAAAGAAAAAGCCGATGCAATGGCAGAGCTTTACTCATCATGCGGTTACGACAGTTTTGCGGTATCGAGCGCGGATGACACCGGGATCGAAGAGCTGAAACAGTATATAAGAAACAAAAAAGGCGCCGTAAGCGCCTTCTGCGGCGCGTCCGGCGTCGGCAAGTCAACGCTTATAAACGCGTTATTCCCGGAACTTGATCTTACGTGTGAAACGGGACAGATTAGCAAGAAGACAGAGCGCGGCAAAAACACTACAAGAGCCGTAACGCTGTATGAAACGGATGAAAACACGTTTTTGGCGGACACGCCCGGCTTCAGCCTGCTTGATTTTGAGAGATTCGATTTCTGTAAAAAGGAAGAGCTGCCGTACCTGTTCCCGGAATTTGAGCCGTTTCTGTTCAAGTGCAAATATACAAAATGCACGCATACGAAAGAAGACGGCTGCGCAATAAAAAAAGCCGTGTCCGACGGCGTCATAAGAGCGGAAAGATACGGGTCTTATTTATCCTTATACGAGGATATAAAAGATAAGAAAGACTGGGATAATTAATGGGGCTGCTGCGTTAA
>JAEEGW010000341.1 GCA_016280525.1 Clostridiales bacterium | reverse complement strand
TCCTCGCGTATCTGTGCGGAAATGGCCTTTCCGTCAATTATTTTCGCCATCTGTTTTTTCCTCTTCCGACTGAACATCAGCCTCGGGCTCGTCAGAAGGTGCTTCTTCCGGCACGTCTTCTGCGGCTTCTTCAATCTCTTCCGGCTCGTATTCTGTAACTTCCTCAAACTCTTCCGGTTCATCCGTCACAGTCTCTTCGTCTTCCTCCGACTCTTCATCGGGCACGTCTTCGGAAGGCGCTTCAGGCTCCGGCGTTTCTTTTTCTTCTTTTGCGGCGCCTTTTTTGCCGGGTTTATAATTCGGGTCGTTCTTTACCGCGGCTTTGCCGTAATACGCGCCCTCTTTTATCTTCTCCGGGTCTTTCTTTGCTCTGATGCCTAAAACTATCATCGCCGCAAGACCGCCCGCAAAGCAAAGGAAACCTATTACCATGGATATTCTTATATAAGTTCCGGGTATGAACAGGGAATCCGTGCGCAGCATTTCAATAAACGCGCGGCCGAGACCGTACCAGGTTATATACATCAAAAACATCTGCCCGTCAAATTTGCGCTTTTTGTAGAAGATATTTATTATAATAAAGCCTATAACGTTCCACAGACACTCGTATAAAAACGTCGGGTGCACGTAACCCTGCGCGTCTATCTTCATGCCGAGCTTCTGGATCTCTTCAGTATTATCTCTTACGTATTTTTCCAAGTATTCGACAGTTCCTTCAAGCGAGCTGCCGATGCCGGTGGACTGGACTACCCAGGATTTCATGCCCCACGGCAGCGTTGTATTGCAGCCGAAAGCCTCCTGGTTGAAATAGTTGCCCCAGCGCCCGAGCGCCTGTCCTATCATGACCGCCGGCGCTATCGCGTCAAGAACTCTTAAAACCTTGATCTGTTTGATCTTTGACACGATAACGACTACGAGCAAGCCGGCTATGATGCCGCCGTATATCGCAAGTCCGCCGTTCCAGATCGCAATAACGTCAAGAAACGACTTATACTCGCCGAGACTTGTAAGCACGTAGAAAGCGCGCGCGCCGATAACGCCGAATACGATGACGAATATGGCGTAATCGTACATATCGTCAATACGTATGCCGAGCTTTTTGGCGCGCCAGAACGCGTACAAAGCAGACAAGAGGATACCGACGGTTATAACTATGCCGTACCAGTATATCTCTTTTCCGAAAAGCGTGAAAGCCACGGGTGAAAACTCAAAAGCTGCGTTTTCAAACCCTTTGAAAATAACGTGATACATTATATAGCCTCCTTTATTTTAAAGGTGATACTACCGCGTAAGCGGAGCGTTCCTTTTTATACATTTCTTTTAAGCAGGACACGGCGAAAGGCGCGTGTATGCCGGACAGCAGCTTCGGATATTTCAGCATATCGTCGCCGCTCTGGTAAAACGACAGAAGCGTATACGCCACAGCCTGGCTGTTCTGCATTGAATAAACGTAATTTGCGTAAAATATCTTTTTCGCAAGCTCAAACGACTCGTAATCCACGCCGTCTGAAACCGCTTTTTCAAGCGTTTCGTATATGCGCTTTTTTACGGCGTACGGCTTTCTGCTCTCGCCGGAAACGGAGAAATACGCGTGATCGTCGCCGTAAAAATATCCCGCGTCAATATCCCCGGACAAAAGCCCTTTTTCGTACAGATCGCAGTAAAAGCTCGAGCTTTCACCGAAAAGCATATTTGCCAAAACGGACAAAGCGACGCTTTTTCTGCGCATAAGGCGCGTGTCTTTTATATCCGGGTCTTTGATGCCGAAGCAGAAAAGCGGCTCGGACACGTCCATATAAAGCTTTGAGCCCCGCCTGTAAGCGTCCTCCGGCTCGTCCGGCCTTATTCTTTTGAATCTGCTGTTTTTAATGCAGGGTACTACCTCGTCCATTACGGCAATCATCTTATCCGCGTCCACGTTACCGGCGGCGATAAGCACCATGTTTGACGGACAGTAAAAGACCTTGTGGCAGAAGTACAGAAGTTCCGGCGTTATTTCGGAAATAGACTGCACCGTGCCGCCAACGTCGTATCTTACGCCGTTGTTTTTGTATAAGCACCTCATAAGCTCGTAATAAACTCTGTTATCCGGGCTGTCCGCGTACATTTTTATCTCTTCTTCAATTATGCCGCGCTCTTTTTCAACGGATTCGACGGTAAAATGCGGCTTGTGCACGAAGTCGAGCAGTATTTTAAGCGACTCGTAAAACGTGTCGTTTGAGGACGTGAACGTGTATGACGTCGCCTGATGCGAGGTGAACGCGTTTGAATCCGCGCCGAGCTGTGAAAACAGTCTGAAAGCGTCGCCGCTGTCCTCGGTCTCAAACAGCTTGTGTTCAAGGAAATGCGCTATGCCGAGCGGCGTTTCGTATATTTTGCCGCCGAACTCGAATTTGCTGTCGCCTCCGCCGCAGCGGGACGTATATACCGCGCACGACGTGGAATATGTATTGGGGCAGATAAGAACGGTCACGCCGCTTTTATGCTTGAATGACAAATACCGCTCGCCCGTTACGACGTCTTTGTGTTCTTTTATCTCAGGCTTCACTGTCCGCGCCTCCTTTCATTGTGAAAACGAGGCTCGGCACGGCGGACGACGCGGCTCTTTGCACGTCTTCCGATTTAAGCGTATCAAGCTTTGCGGAAAATTCCTGCACCGTCTCCGTTATACCGCCGTAGAACGCGCGCCTTGCGTACCACGCCGCCGTTCTTGACGGAGAATCCGCCACGGCAAGCAGATCGTTTTTAAGCGCGAGCCTGCACCGGTTTATATCGTCTTCGCTTACGCCGCGCTTTATCAAATCAAGCTGTTTTTTTATCTCTTCCTCGGCTCTTTTCGCGTTTTTGCGGTCGATGCCGGCGTATATTATAAGTTTTTTCAGATCTATCATGGGCAGAGCGGAGCAGTAGTAGCATAAAGACAGCTTTTCTCTTACGTTTTCAAACAGATACGAAGTCGGGTTCTGGAAAAGTATCTCGTAGAAAAGCGTCCTCTCGGCCGATCTGCTGTAGTCTTCGGACGAGCCGTCGTATTCACAGCCGACGCATAAAACGTCCTGCGATATACCGGCCTGCTCGCTTACTCTTTTTATTCGTTTTCCCGGCATTTTGTATTCTTGTGTCAGCACCGTGCCGGGCTTTCTTTCGCCGAGCATATCGGACAGTCTGGCCGCGAATTCTGTTATACGTCCGTCGTCGTCTGATGAAACGGAGAGTATCTCAACGGACGAATTTTTAAGCATATCACGATAAAACCCGGTAAGCACCGCCGGAGTTACTCCGTCAATATCCTCCGGCCTGCCGAGTCTCGGGGCGTAAAGCGGCTGACCTGCCATAAGCGCCTCCGTACAGCGGCGTATCGCGTAGCTGCTTCTGCTGTTTCTTATGCCGTTTATCGCGTCTTTCAGCTGCAGTTTTTCGCTTTGCAGTATTTTGTTGTCAAAATATCCGTTTTTAAGTCCGGGCTCAAAAATAATACTATATAACACGTCAAGACAGCCGCCGCGTATGTCGGTTTTGTCAAGCGAATATCTGTTGTTCAGCGACGATACGGTGAATGTCGGCACGTGGTTGAAGCCGCGGCGCGACGCGTCCGAGACGAGCTGCGCGTCGTACAGACCGTCAAGCGTGCGGTTCAGCTCCATCAAAGACGGATATTTTATGCAGCAGCGCGACAGAACGCCGGTCAGAAGAGCGGAGCAGACCGCCGCCTCCGCGCCGTATCCGCATAAAAACGCGACAGACGTTATATCCGTTTTGAACTTTTTATCCGTGATTACGGTAAGATTTATACCTTCTTTTATATTTATCCGTTTAATATCCATTAAAGCTGGTCTTTCTGTATTTTTTTCATTCTTACGGTCGGTTGCAGAAAATAACGCATGCGCTTCTGCACAAAGTCCGTATCCGTTGCTCTCGTCTTGCCGTCGGGCATTGGAACTTTGCCCAAAAACGTTCTGTTAATTATACGGAGCATAAAATCAAATCCGGGCGCTTCCTCAAATTTCACGGCTATGCCGTCCGCGGTCTTGCTTATCGTCAGATATCTGATATTCGGCAGCTCGGGGAAGCAGACGGTAACTTTTAGCGTTTTTTCGCCGTCTTCCTCCTTCTGCGTCGCGTAAGCTGAGGTAAGGATGGACTCTTTTCCGTAAACAACGCAGCCGGGCACGGCTTTGCCTAAACCGAAGCTGACTTTATGCTGCGTGTTTCCCTCAAGCGTGGTAATCGTCCCGCCTTCTTCATTTGTTGCGATGCTGAATTCGCGCAGTCCCTCCGCAAAGCAGTTGTGCACGCCCTGGAAAAGCTCCGGCATAACGCCGAGGCCGATCCCGTCCTCCGGTGCGACGGAATAAGAACCGTCAAGCGATTTTATGAAATCCGGGTCGAATTTGCCGTCAAAGCCGAATATATCGCTGTTTTCCATAACGAGCGCAGACTCCGTCTCGCGTAGTTTTGCAAGCGCTTCGGGATTTTCGTTCATATGCGCTCTCGGGCGGAAAGGCGTGCCGAAAAACCGCTCAGTTACAGTGTATAACGGGCTGTTCTGGAACGTCTCGTCAATGCTCGCCGTAGTCGCTATCATTATTTTCGTTTTCGGGAAAACTATGAGATTCTGCCCGAACATACCGTTGAAAATGAACGTGCTCCGGTCTTCCTTGCACCACACCTGATAGCCGTAGCCGTAAATACCGGTCTCGTCCGGTGTTTTTACCTGTACTTTTGTGGATTCCTTTATCCATTTTTCGGATATGAGACGCTTACCCTCCCAGACGCCGCCGTTAAGATACAAAAGGCCTACTTTTAAAATATCGTCCGGGTAATAGTAAACGCCGAAACCGCCTTTTTCAATGCCTTTCGGGCATTTTTCCCAGTATATGTGCTCAATACCGAGCGGCGTGAAAACGCGCTCTTTCAAAAGCTCAAGCACGCCCTTGCCGCTTAACTTTTTGACGATGGCGCAGAGCATATACGTGTTCATGCTGTTGTAGTCGAACGAAGTTCCGGGGCGGAATTTTACGCCGGATTCAAGATAAGCCCTGCACCAGTCTTCCTCCGTTACCGTTCCTATCTCGTTGAATATGACGCCGGTCTGCATCGTCAGCAGGTGGCGTATCGTTGTGTTTCTGTGATTTATGCGCGCCGTAGGCGGCAGATTATCTTTCATTATATCTATGAGCTTGTCGTCAAGACTGATAAGCCCGTCGTCGAACAAAAGCCCCACGGCAAGCCCGGCTAAAGATTTGCAGAGCGAATGTGAAACGTGCCAAATATCGGTCGAATACGGGTAAAAATGCCCGCGTGAGATTATATGCCCGTTTCTTGCTATAATAACGGTCTGCATTTTTATAAGCGGCTCGCGGCAGAGACGGTCGTAGTATTTTAATATATACCCGCTGTCAATACCCTGCGCTTCGGGCGAGGAGGAGGGAAGAGGATCTATTTTAACGCACGGATAAGGAGGTCTTCTGACCTCCGGTACGACCGTATTCGTAACGGCAGCGCTTCTGCCGAACCATGACGCAAACGACTGCAGTGCGTTTTTGGAAACTGTAAGATCCATAGTGCCGCTCCTTTTATCCTTTTTATTTATTATATATTATTTTTCCCTATATTTGGTGTATTCAAGGTAAATTTTCAAATTTTTTTGATAGAAAAAAACATAGGGGCGATCAAAAGATCGCCCTCTACGTTATTTTGTTAAATATTATTATTTAACTTTCTTTGCAACTACAACGCCGGCAAGCGCTACAACTGCAACAGCCGCGATGGCTATAACAGCAGCGTCAGCAGTCTTCGGGTTGGTCGCGGGTTTGTCATCGGTAGAACCGGGATCTTCAGCTTTCGCTTCGCCGCTGATAACAATGTTGAAGTCGGATGCTTCGCTTGTGCCGTCAGCATAAATAGCTTTGATCGAAAGCGTGTGAGCGCCGGCTGCTACGGAACCGATTCCGAGCAGTTCCATCATACCGCCGTCAGCAGCAGCGTCTATACCGAAGCCGCCGTGTGTGCCGTTGTCGGCAATTGCGATGCCTGCGCCGGCAACGTCAGCTCTGTCTCTGTAGCTGTCGGAGCATTTCTGATCTTCGCCGCCGTCAACGGACCAAACGATCTCTGTCAGAGCGCCGTCGGGATTTGCAGCCCAGCCGAGTATGTAGACTTTGTCGCCAGCGTTGATCTCGATCGGATCGTTGGCTTTAACGTCTGTGCCTTCATTCAGGTCGTTAGCGTTGATGAACAGTCTGTCAATGTTGAGCTGTGCGTTTGCACTTACGCAAAGAGCAACTGCCATAACGGCTACGATTGCAATAGCAAGAATCTTTTTCATTTTTTTACCTCCGTAAATATAATTCATGCTAACCGCATTATAACAAACAATATAATATTTGTCAATAGGTATATTCAAATTATAAGAAGAAAAATAAAAAAAATTTTTAATATTCAAAATTTGTTTATAACAATAATTATCTGAAAAACAGCAAACACTCTGCATTCTTAATTCCAAATCAGAAAAACCGGAACGGTAACCCGTCCCGGTTTAACTGGTTAAATCAGATTATCTGACTTTCTTCGCAACTACAACGCCGGCAAGCGCAACAACTGCAACAGCCGCAATGGCTATGACCGCAGCGTCGGCAGTCTTCGGGTTGGAGGGCTGAGAAGGAGTAGATCCGCTGCCCGGATTTACCGCGCCGGTCAGAAGTATGATCGGAGCTGCGAGCGTGCTTTCGTTGGTGTTGCCGTTACCGGAGATCTCAACGGGGATATCACCGGCTTCGCTTGAACCGACGACGAAGTGCGCGCCGTTATCCGTGCTCTTGAACTGGATCGTGTAAGTGCCGGGAGCAAACGCCTTGTTGAATGTGATGGTCGCAAGACCGTCGCCCGCCTGGGTGTGTTCTACCGTGTCGAGGACGTTGCCGTCAGCGTCAAGAACGTTGATCTTAACGGTCGCGCCTTCGGGGTTGGCGAACAGAGTGGAAACGAATCCTTCAAACGCGTTGGGAGTAGTGAACTTGAAGTTTATCTCCCATTCCTGATCAGTGAACGGATGCATCCACCAACCGGTAGCTACAGTTCCGCCTGCTTTGCAGAGCCACGTATCGGGATCTTTTTCAGCTGCGGGCTGTGAGCTTTCGCCGGAAACGCTGATGTTGTAATCGAGCGATTCGCTTGTGCCGTCAGCATAAACAGCTTTGATCGTCAGAACGTGAGCGCCTGCGGCTACGGAACCGATTCCGAGCAGTTCCATCATACCGCCGTCGGCAGCAGCGTCTATACCGAAGCCGCCGTGTGTGCCGTTGTCGGCAATTGCGATGCCTGCGCCGGCAACGTCAGATCTGTCTCTGTAGATGTCGGAGCATTTCTGATCAGCGCCGCCGTCAACAGACCAAACGATCTCTTTAAGAGCGCCGTCGGGATTTGCAGCCCAACCGAGTATGTAGACTTTGTCGCCCGCATTGATCTCGATAGGATCGTTGGCTTTAACGTCCGTGCCTTCGTTCAGATCGTTGGCATTGATGAAAAGTCTGTCAATGTTGAGCTGTGCGTTAGCACTTACGCAGAGAGCAACCGTCAAAACTGTTACGATTGCAATAGCAAGAATTTTTTTCATTTTATACCTCCATATAAGTATAATTCAAGCTTAGCTAATTATAACAGTTATTTAATCGTTTGTCAATAGTAATTTTTATTTTTTTATTCAAAAGAAAAACCGGGGCGGAGAACCGTCCCGTCATGACATTGGTGGGGGGTATTTATAAAAAAATCCTTCCGACTCGCGCAATGCGCGAGCCACCTCCCCTCAAAAGGGAGGCAAGCAGGCTCCTCCTTTGGGGGAGCTGTCAGCGCAGCTGACTGAGGGAGTTATAACAAAAGAAAAACCGGAACGGAGAACCGTTCCGGTCAATCTTGCTTTATATCAGATTATCTGACTTTCTTTGCAACTACAACACCGGCAAGTGCTACAACTGCAACAGCCGCGATGGCTATAACAGCAGCGTCAGCAGTCTTCGGGTTGCCGCCGGGTGTGGGAGCGCTGCCGGAGGGCGTTGCGCCTACGAGCTTGATGCTCGGCTGGATTCCGTCAGCAGGACCGTTAACGTTGTGGTCAACGGATACGTCTTCGCCCGTGCCGGCAAAGCCGCCGAGAACGAACCATGTGCCGTTCGCGGTGTTGTTACCGGTGAGAGGAGTGAACTTCAGGGAGTAGGTTCCGGGAGCGAAGCTCTTGCCGAAATCTACGTCGTAAGCCTTATCGCCTTCGGAAACGATAGCGCCTTCAGCAACCGTTGCGCCGTCAGCAATAAGCTCAACCTTCGTGGAAGCTTCGCCGAGGTCGGCAGCGTTGCAGTATGCGAATACTGAAATGCCGCTGAAGTAGCCGGCAGCCTTGAAGTTGACGGTGATCTGTCTGCCGTCTGTGTTCTGTTCGGGAGTGCACAGGGGGTTGAACCACCAGCTGGGAGCCTGGGTGGCGTCGGGTTCGGAACCGCAGAGCCACTGGTCTTCGGATTTCTCTTCAGCGGGAGCAGCTTCGCCGGAGATGTTGATGTTGTAATCTTTCGTTTCGTTCGTGCCGTCAGCATAGATAGCTTTCAGGGTCAGAACGTGAGCGCCGCCGGCTACTGAGCCGATGCCGATCAGTTCCATAAGACCGCCGTCAGCAGCAGCGTCAACACCGAAACCGGCGTGTGTGCCGTTGTCAGCAACTGCGATGCCTGCGCCGGCAACGTCAGCTCTGTCTCTGTAGATGTCGGAGCATTTCTGATCAGCGCCGCCGTCAACAGACCAAACGATCTCTGTCAGAGCGCCGTCGGGATTTGCAGCCCAACCGAGTATGTAGACTTTATCGCCTGCGTTTATCTCAATCGGGTCATTGTCTTTAACGTCCGTGCCTTCCGACATATCGTTAGCGTTGATGAATATTCTGTCAACGTTAAGATTTGCGGATGCGCTTACGCAAAGAGCTACCGTCATGATGGCGGCAATAGCAATAGCAAGAATTTTTTTCATATTATTACCTCCATAAATAATAATTCATGCTGGGGTAATTATAACAAATAATTTTATACTTGTCAATAGGTTGAAACAAAAATTATATAGATTTTCTCTTTAAAATTGTGATTTTTTAATAAAAAACTGTCTAAAACTCAAATTTTAAGATAATAATAAAAAATACGCGCCATAGGTATTGACAAATATGAATAATTGTGATAGAATATGCTTGCATACAAAAATTTGCAAAGGAGATTAAAAAATGAAGAAAATCATCGCATTGGTTCTTACCGCTGTTATGCTGGTAGCTCTTGCAGTATCTGCTTCCGCTATCCAGGATCATGCTGACGGCAAGACCACAAACTTCTGGCGTGACGACAAGACAAACGTAGCTCATTCGTTTGACACACTTTTTGTTGACGGCGTTTCCCAGATGGACCTTAAGTGGGCAACTGACGGCAGTGCTGCCAAAGTCGTTACCGACAACCCCCTCACAGTCGGTCAGAACGTAAATGAAAAAGTAGCGTTCCGCGGCTGGGCAGGTATGAACCAGACCAATCACGCCGGCGTTACGGTTGCCGAGGTCGGTTACTACACCAACGACAACCCCGCTTCCTATAAGCAGAGCGGCAACCTCATTGATGCTGAGGATGCTGTTAAGGCTGCAGGCGGCGAATACCGTTTTGAGAACCTTGAGATAAGCGTTGCCGGCCTTACCGCTCCGACCCTCTTTACAATAGTTGTAAAAGGCAGCGACGGCAATCTCTATCCGTTTGGTGAATTCTCCGTCAACGGCGATTTCACGGAAGCTCCCGCTGATGAAGAACCCGCGGCAGAACAGCCCGCTACAGTTAAAGCAGCTCTTTCCGTAAGCGCGGAAAAACTTTATGAACTGTTCACGACCAGCAGCGGCGTAAACACTCTTGAAGCCGAACTTAAAGACGGTTACGTAGCATTCACCTGCGGCGGCGACGACCCGTTCTTCGGATTTGCAGAACCGCTGAATCCCGGTGTTGACGCTAAATACGCTGTTGTAAAATACAAACTGACAAGCGAAGGCGAACGTACGATAGACTTCTACCTCAAGATAGCTGAACCGCACGCACGCGAAGCTGTTGAAACAGACGGCGAATGGCACTTTGTAGTCGTTGATCTTACGGTTCCGTTCCCGGACAACATGGATACTCTCTGGGACGGCACGGTAGCACGTCTTGACCCGCTGAGCGGCAACGGCATTGCCGGAACCGAGATAGATATAGCTTCTATCGACTTCTTCACCTCCGAAGCTGACGCTAACGCGTTCGCAGACGGCACCGCTCAGGCTGAACAGCCTTCACAGCCCACCAACCCGAAGACCGCTGACGCTGCAGTCATAGCCATCGCGGCTGTTGCAGTTATAGCGCTTGCCGGCGTTGTAGTCGCAAAGAAAGTCAAATAATCAAAGACTAAATATTTCCAAAACAAAAAACCGCTGCAAAGCGGTTTTTTGTGTATATACGGGCGGAAAACCGAAAAGAATATCAATAATGCGGCAATACGCAGATTTGATTTAAAAAGAAAGGATATTCATAATTATGAAGAAGATCATTTCAGTATTTGTTCTGATCCTGCTTTCCGCCACTCTTACGCTCGGCGCGCTTGCGGTCGGCCACACGTCGGCGGACCAGGTTTTCGGCGCGGACGGCAGCACGGACCTTGCGGCGGTCGGCAATAACGATATAACCGGAACGTCGCTCGGCACGATAACGGACGATAAAATCACGCTCTGGGGCTGGTACGCGGACGAGCAGAAAATAACGGAGTTCGGATATCGCTACGGAGACAAAGTCACGCTCGGCTCGGCAAAATACACGGGCGGCGGCGACGACGCGGTCATAGCGGAACAGGCGGGCAAGCTCGGTTACACGGACGGAGAATCCGTGCGTTTCAGGATAGAGAACATCCCGGTCGTAAAAGGCGATAACGTTGAGCTTTACGCCGTTGCTAAGCTCGCGGACGGCTCTATGGTCGATATCTGGAAACTGACGTATACGAGCGCAACGGGAATCGTAATGCCCGGCGGTGAGGAAAGCGATACGCAGACGACCGACAGCGGCACGGAAACGACCGGCGGAAACGCTGCGGCAAAGCCGGCAAACCCGAAAACCGCGGATACGACGATAATATCGGTAGCCGCGGCAGGCGTGATAGCACTCGCGGGAGTAATGATGATCAAAAAGATCAAATAACAAAAATGAGCCGTTTCCGCGGCTCATTTTGACTTGTAGGGGCGATCATTGATCGCCCTTTTTCACACGCGAAGCGTATATCGCAATGCGTAAGCATT
>JAEEGW010000340.1 GCA_016280525.1 Clostridiales bacterium | reverse complement strand
GACAAGACCGTGAACATCTCCCTGTCCGACGCAAACGCGCAGGCGGAGCAGATACGCGCGGAGGGCGAGGCGGAATATATGAGACTGTTGTCCGAGGCGTACAATACCGAGGACAAACGCGACTTCTACGAATTCCAGCTGGCTCTCGAAACGCTCAAACAGACTTTCAACGGAAAAGACAAGACCATTATTTTAGGCAAAGACAATCCGATAGCGAAAGCGCTGACGAATTCTACCGCCGACTAAAACAAAAAAACAACGACAGGGGCTGCCGCAAAAACGGCAGCCCCAACTTGTACGCAAAGTATTTTCACAAAACTCCTTCCGTCACGGCAGAACCGTGACACCTTCCCCAAAAGGGAAGGCAGATCGGCTCCTCCTTCGGGGGAGCTGTCATCCGGGACAAATCCCGGATGACCGAGGGAGTTTGTCTTCACTCTGATGATGATATTTTTATATACGGGCAATTTTTTAATTGACAAATCGGTTTATTTATGATAGAATAAATATAACCACGATAACAGGCGGTAAAATGATGAAAGTTCTTATATTGAACGGCTCCCCGAAATGCGAAAAAAGCGACACGCTTCACATGTCTATCGCTTTTGCGCGCGGTATAGTCTCCGTATCGGGCGGCGAGGTGAGCGTTATACATACGGCGCAAAAACATATCGAATACTGCACCGGATGCTTTATCTGCAAAAAGACCGGGCAGTGCGTTATCGACGACGATATGCAGGACATTATTGATAAGATAAAGGAAAGCGACGTAGTTATTTTCAGCTTTCCCGTTTACTGCCACACCATGCCTGCGGCGCTGAAGGTCGTCGTTGAGCGCACGATGCCGCTTTCGCGCGAGAAGATAGTCAAAGGCGATGAAGGCCGTTATCACCACGCGGCGCGTGAGGACGCGAAGAAAACGCGCTTCGTTATGATATGCGGCAGCGGTTATCCGCAGAGCAGAGACGATTTTGAGCTTATAAAAAAGACTTTCAAACATACTTTCAGACAATGCGACGCGATGATAACGGTCGAGGAAAGCCCGCTTTTCAACATACCGGACGCCGCGCCTGCGGCAAAGCCTTGCCTTGCTCTGCTTGAGCGCGCCGGAGTTGAATACGTTACGGATAACGCTGTGTCGGAGCAGACGATGACGGCGCTTGCCGTTCCCATGATACCGGAAGAAATATATATGAAATTTGCAAACGGTGAAAAACCGGAATAAATAAAAAAGGCGGTGTAAATTATGACGTTAGACGAACAGGATCTCAAAAGAGGGCTTAAATTCATTGTCGGGGTGTGGCAGGTAGACTACGTTGTCAACGCCTGGTCAAACGACCTGGCGCACATTCCGGCAAAGGAATTCAAAAGCAAGGACGGACGCGATTTTTCCGACATCACGTTTTCGTTTTTTGAAGACCACACGGTGTTGATGAAAAACGCGGCGGACGGAAAAGAAGTCAAAGGCGAATGGGAACAGACCGGATGGTCGGAATATCATTATACGCTGAATGATTTTATTGATATTCCGGACGGAAATTTCCGCAAAAACGCGGAAACGCTTTCCGTATTTGACGGCTTCCTCGTATTCAGCATAGGTTTTCTTGCAATAGGCATGAAAAAGATATGCGACGGCGTCGTTACGGAAACGAAAAAGACGGATATAGGCGACGTTGAAATGAGCGCGGATGATGCGGCGGCGGACGGCATAGTCGGCAAATACGCGCCGGCAAAGGTCATGTCCATGGTAAACGACTCGTTCGGGCTTTACACAAAAGAAGAGCTGGAAGCCGAATTCCAACGCAAAAAGGACGCCGGAGAAGACGATGACGCAAGCTTTTTAAGAATGTTTGACATGTCCGTTGAATTCACGGCCGACCACAAGGTCATGCAGTGGATGAAAATACCGGACGGAGTGCCGGAGGAGATGATCAAGCAGGCGCTTGAAGCCGGCGAGATAGCCGGTGTTTGCGACGGATATTTTGCAAGAGGCGCGCAGGAATGGAAATGCGTTGACGGCAAATACTACTACGATACCGGCGAGCACCGCGAGGTGTTCGGAGAGGTGCAGTCAAGCTGGGACGAGTTGAAATTTGACGAAGACGGACTTATGGATTTCAGCTCCGGCATGATGAAACTGAAAAAGATACAGTAAACATTTTAATACAGCATTAGAGGAGAAAAAACATGAAAAAATTTCTGATCGCCGCGTTATCCGCTGTTCTGGTGATCGTTTTATGCGCTCCCGTGTCCGCGAACGTTATAAATTCAAACCACTATATTGATTATCAGAGATTCAATGATGATGAAAGCGAGTGGGAAGTTTACGGCTGGACCGTTGTCGATACGGAAATCGTACGCATCGGTTACGTTCTTGACGGCATGGAATTCGTATGGGTCGTGGACGAGGTCGATTCCCGCAGCAACGCGAACAACATGGCGCCGAACGACTGCTTCTTTGACGATGAGCTTTACGCAGCGATTGCAAGCATGGGCCTTGCAAACGGGCTTGCGGATTATTACTCCTACCGCATACATATCACGCTTGATACTCTCGCTATGGAAAAAGGCGAGCATATGATAGAGGTCGCGGCTGAATACAGCGACGGATCTTTGGGCAATCCTTTCAGGAACAACACCATTGAATTTACCAAAACGAAAGACGCTGTGATACCGGAAGAATCGAGCGAGGAAGAAACGACAGAGCCGGAAGAAACTGAACCCGATGTAACCGAGCCCGAAGAGTCGAGCGAACCCGATGATACGGAAGAGATCGTTGAGCCGGCCGATAAACGCGGCGACTTCAACGGCGATGGCGAAGTCGACAACAAAGACGTCGTTACGCTTTTCAGATACATTTCCGCCAATTCGGAAAGCACGGACCCGATATACGATTTCAACGATGACGGCGGCGTGAATAACAAAGACGTCGTATCCCTGTTCCGCGCGGTCAGCGCAAATTAAGAATTCAGAATCAAGAATTCAGAAGGGCGAGCAATGCTCGCCCTTTTTCACGCGCTTGCAACACAAGCGCATATCGCATTTGTGAAGCAAATATTCAGTCCCTGCGGAAGCCCCCAAACCCCGCATCCCCCGTTTATCTCTACTGGGCTTTTGCGGCTTAATCCGCGCATGGGCGTACTCCTGAGGTGGGCTCCCGGCATGCTATAATATCAAGTGCAACAAAAATAAATATTGACTTCAAGATGTCCAAGGTGTAAAATGAAGTTACCACACTATCATAATGCACGGAGGACAAGATGAAGCCGTATACTCATT
>JAEEGW010000339.1 GCA_016280525.1 Clostridiales bacterium | reverse complement strand
TACATCATATCAGTACGCCTCCGTTCTTCATGGTTATAACGTTGTCAAACTTTTTGTTGTTTTTCATATTGCAGGAGGTTATTATTATCTGTCTTTGCTTCAGCTGCGACATGAAAAACGTGTTTCTTTTGCTGTCAAGCTCGCCCGATACGTCGTCTAACAGATATACGGGATATTCGCCCGAAATATCGGCGGAAATATCGCCTTCCGCTAATTTCAAGGCTATCGCCAGACTTCTCTGCTGACCCTGCGAGCAGTATTTTCTTGAAGAATAGCCGTTTAGTTTGATATCTATATCGTCCTTCTGCGGGCCGTACAGCGAGCCTTTGAAGTTGATCTCGCGCGCTATATTCTCCGTAAATTTCTTTAAATACAGCTCTGTTATCAGTTTTTCGTCGCTTAACGCCCCGTCATTGTCCGTTACGCAGCTTTCATATTCTGTATCCGCGTTTTCAACACCCGCCGTCATCTGCTCAAAATACGAGGCGACGTATTTTTTAAGTCTTTTGCAGTATTCTTTACGCAGAGCCGTTATGGACGCGGCGACCGGCGCCATCTGCTCGGCAAGCGTCTCAAACAGAATTTCCGTCTCTTTTTCTTCCGCGCGCCTGTCTTTTAAAAGCGCGTTCCGCTCCGCGAGCAGAAGATTGTACTTTTTTAGCTGTACTATATATTTCGGGTTTATCTGCGATAACGCTATATCCAAAAACAGTCTTCGATCCGACGCGGAGCTTTTTATAAGCGACAGATGATCCGGCGTGAACAGTACGGCGCGAAAATTTCCTATAAACTCCGAGGCGCGATTTATCTGTATACCGTTTTTATACAGTTTTCTTTTTTCTTCTCTGTCGTAATGCGCGGACATTTTGTTTTTGCTCTGTCTGTCCTTGTAGTATATCTCTATATTCGCGGTGTCGCTGTCAAACGCTATTATCTCGGCTTCTTTGTTGGTGCGGAACGAGCGGCCTCTTGCGAATATATACGCTGCCTCAAGCACCGTCGTTTTGCCCTGCGCGTTGTTTCCCTTTATGAGATTAACGCCGTCCGTAAAGCTTATTTTTGCGTCTTTTATGTTTCTGAAATTTTTTACGCCGCATTCAAGCAGTTTCACGATCAGAAGTTCTCCGTAATCCTTGTCGGGAACGTGAAGTATAAGAACGAGTCGTCGTAGGGATCTACCGGCACCATTGCCATGGCGGACAAAGGAGTTGTCAGTTTAAGACAGATCTTTTCACAGTCAAGCACTCTGAACGTGTCGAGCAGCATCCTGCAGTTGAAGCCTATTTCAAGATCGTTGCCGGTCTTGTCCGCGTATATCTCGTCCGTACTCTTGTTTGACGACGAAACGGATGAGATATTCAAAACTCCGTCGTAGAAATTAAGTTTGACCGGAGCTTTTAATCTTCCCGCTTCTTTATATTCGGTTATGAACAGCGCTCTTTCAAGACTGTCGCGCAGCTCGGCGGTGTTGACTATAGCGTTGGTCGTTTCGTTTTTCGGTATGAAACGTCTGTATTCTATATAATCTCCGTCTATCAGCGCCGTATGGAACGTAACGTTCTTGATTTTAAACATAACGTGCCTTCTCGCTTTGATTACCGTTATCTCCTCGTCCGGCTCGTCAAGCAGCTTTATCACCTCAAACAGCGATTTTTTAGGTATTATGAACTGTACTTCCGTATCCGCCGCGACTTCTATATTAGTCTTTATTATCTTTTCGTCTCTTATCATTCTTTCGGCAAATCTAAGACCGTCAAGCGCCACGACGTGGATATATCCGTTGTCTACCGTAAAATACGCTCCGTTCAACTGCAGTCTGTCGTTATTGTCCGCGACCGCGAATATCGTCTGGATTATAACATCCTTTAACTGACCCTGCTTTAAAGTAAAGCTCTGACGCGCGCTTATTTCCATTATGTTAGGATAAAGCTTTACGTCCTGATACTGGATCTCGTAAACCGATCTTTCGCTCGTTATGGAAGCCGTCATATTTTTTCCGCATTCAAGCGTAACGTCTGCCGGCATATTTTTTACCATACCGAAAAATCTCTGCGCGTTTATAAGGCAGCCGCCTTCTTCAATAACGTTTGCACTTAATTCTATATTAAATCCTTTTGTATTGTCGTACGTCGTTATACGGCATTTGTCAGGCGCTTCCGCCGTTATTTTTATACATTCGAGTATGGGATTGTCGTGGCTTGAGGAGATCGCGCCCAGCGCGGTCGTTATTGCAGATATAAGCTCCGACTTATCAAATATGACTTTCATTTTTTTATCTTCCTTTCTTTATGAAATCCACATGCTGTTTTATGCGGACGTTTTTTACTTGTTTTTCTGCGCGGTTGGCGCATAGTTATATACGTTACTTAAGAAATAGTAGTAGTCGTAGTAGGGGGTGTTGAAAGTGTTGAAATGTGCTTTTTTGTTTGAATATCAAAAGGCTTTGTCGTGTGGAAAATGAAGACTAAAACCGTTTGATAAAAATTTTTTGTACGTGGATGAATACCGTAAAAATTTCCGGATTTAAAAATCTAATTTTTTTATCAACTTAACCTCACGCGCGCTCAACCGGTATTTAACAGGATATGCACGTTCAGATGAGGATTTTTTTATACGTGTGCATTAATTAACCCACACTTGTGGAAAATCAGTCTTTTATCTCCGATATTATATCTTTTATATCCTTTTCAAACGACGGATCGTTCATTATGCTCTTTTTTATTACTTCAATGGAGTTGATGATAGTCGTTCTGTCGCGGCCTAAGAAAGCTCCTATCTGGCGCTGCGAATAATCCGTAAGCTCAGATATGAGATATGCGCATACGTGGCGGGGCTCGGCAACTTCACGTTTTTTAGTCTTGCTGCAGATCTCGTCTTTTGACGTGCCGTATTTGTTAGATACTACCGTAAATATCTTTTCAACTATATCTTTCGGGGATACGTTGACGGTCGTAAGATCCGCTATCGACTCCATAACGAGCTCGTCCGTAACGGCGTAACCGTACAGGCACTTTTTTGCGTATATCTTTGTCAGCGCGCCTTCTATCTGACGGATGTTTTTAGTCAAGTGTTCCGCTAAATAAACGACTGACGATTCGCTAAGATCGAGATGCAGCGCTTCCGCTTTGTTTTTGATTATCGCGGCGCGCAGCTCGTAGTCCGGGGGCTGGATGTCCGCGGTAAGTCCCATTTCAAATCTGTACTGCAGTCTTTCATCGAGCAGTTTTATCTCGCGCAGCGGGCGGTCGCTTGTGATTATGATCTGCTTCTGACTTTCGTACAGGGTGTTGAACGTGTGGAAAAACTCCTCCTGCACGTTGTTTTTACCGGCGATGAACTGTATGTCGTCTATCAAAAGCACGTCGCAGCTTCTGTATTTTTCGCGGAAAGCCGCAAATCCCGAGCCCGTTTTGGTGTCTTTTTTACGCAAATGATCCACCATGTCGTTTACGAACTGCTCGCCGGTAATATATATTATCTTCTTTTCCGGATACAGCTCGGATATTTTTCTCGTCGTCGCGTACATAAGATGCGTTTTGCCCAAACCGGTGGGGCCGTATATGAGAAGCGGGTTCCACATGGACGACGGATTTTCCGCAACGGCGAGGCAGGCGTTATATACGAAAAGGTTTGAGTTGCCTACCACGTAGTTTTCAAACGTATACGCTTTTTTCTGCGGCAGAATGGAATTCGTGACTGCCGCTTTCGGATTTTCAAGGTTGTCCGTTATGTCGTACGGCATTTTTCCCTGTTCCGGATTTTCAAGATCGTTTTTTATAACTTCTCTGATCTTGTCAAGATTCGGCATATCGCGGTCGTACGCGTATATGTAAACGACCTTGAACTCGCCCGTAACGTCGTTCACGCAGCGCTCGAGCACCGCCTGCTCTCCGCGGACGAAATCAAGCGTTTCCGTAGTAGGAGTCATAAGGATCATATACTGAGGCTCGATCTCAACTATCTTTATATCCTGAAAAAACGCCTTTATGCGTACCTCGGAATACGTTCCTTTCATATTTTTAAGTATGGATTCCCATATAAAATCGTACGTCTGCATACAGATCCTTTCATTTATATCTATATAAATTTTTGAAAAAATTTCTACGTATGCATTATACCACAAATAGGCGTTTTTATCAATATATTTATATTAAATTTTACTATATATATAAAATATATTTATATTTATATTTTACTATTATGATATAATAAATCAGAATATTTCAAAAGGATCTTTTATGAAGCTGGCTGATTATTTTACCCCGGATGATTATTTTCCGTCCGTGCTCCGCATAAAGCCGGAGTTCTTTGCCGAAAATAACATAAAATGTCTGATATGCGATATTGACAACACGCTTGCAACGTACGATGAAGAGGTGCCGATAAAAGAGGTAAAAGACTGGCTCGACACGGTGGAGGCGTCCGGCGTGCGCATAGCTTTGATATCAAACAACCGGGAAAAACGCGTATACATGTTCAATTCCGTTTTAGGTTACCTATACGTAAGTAACGCCGGAAAGCCTTTTACGCACAGACTTAAAAAACTCATAAAACAGACGAAAGCCGAGCCTTCCGAGACGGCGCTGCTCGGAGATCAGATATTCACGGACGTTTTATGCGCCAAAAAAGCCGGCGTGCGCGCCGTAATGGTCCGGTCTATAGATACGACGAAAAGGCCGTTTTTACGCCTGAAAAAATACTTTGAAAGATATTTTATGGACCGGTACGAAAAGAAAAAGAACATATACTGAAATACCGGAATATGTAAAAATTTTTTAAATTGTTTAAAAAAATGAATTGAAAACAGCTATATAATATTATATCATTAAAAAAAACGGAGGTGCGTATCATGGATAAGAGAAACAGCAAAAACAGCATTGCCGCTATTATAATAGTTATATTTGCAATAATCGGAGTAGCGTGCGCGACGTTGTTTATCGTCAAGGCGATAAAGAAGCATAAAAAGGCAAAAGAAGCGGAAGCGCTTGAAGATCTGGACGATTTAGACGATCTTGAAGACGCGTTCGACAACCTTGCGGACGACAGCGAAGAGCTTGAAAAAGCCGCAGAGGAAGACGAATAAAAATCAAAACAAACGTTCCGTTACCGCCGGCGCGGATTTTTTCCGCGCCGGTATGCTTTTAAAGGTGAAAACATGAAAAACACGGCAAAAAAAGTTTTAATATGTTTACTGTGTCTGCTTATCTCGGCGTCGGTCTTTTCCTGTGCGAAAAAAGAAGCGGCGATGACGCTTGATAACGCGTCCGTCCCGGGCAGTATTTACGCGTATTATCTTGCGTGCTATAAACAGTACTGGCTCACGGCTCTCGGCCAGGGCGACGACCCGGCGTTCTGGGCGGCGGAGACGGACGGAGTAAAAAACGCGGACAGACTGACGCAGATATCCGAGGACGCGATAAAGAAAAGACTTGCGTCAAATTACCTGTTTGACGCGTTTCATTTAAAGCTCACGGACGAGGAATACAAGTCGATAGACTATATGATAACGGGTATAAAAGTCTCCGTAAACGGTGATATAGAAGACGACGAGGTATTCAAGACCCTCGGCCTGACGGAAGACGATTTAAAAACGATACTTATAATGGACGCGAAAGTCGGCGCGCTGCAGGATCATCTGTACGGCGAGGACGGCGAGCGTAAAATATCGGACGAGACGAAAGAAGCGTATTATCAGGAAAACTATTACCGTTTCAGGCTCGTTTATCTCATGGACGGAGATTTCGTGCGTGACGAGGCCGGAAACATAGTATATAACGAAAACGGCAACGCCGAGGTGACGGAGATATCCGATGAAAGATACGAGGAAAAGCTCGGGATCGCAATGGATATCTTATCAAAAGTCAGAGCCGGCGACGATATAAACAAATACGTGGAAGAGTATTCGGAGCAGCTTGAAAAGGACGATTACAAAAACGGCCATTATCTTTGCAGCGTAAACGAATACGGCAGTCTCATATCCGCCGCGGTGATGAAGCTGAAAACCGGAGAGGCGGGCATGCTTGACACGAAATACGGCATATACGTTATTCAGCGCATAGAGCTTGACCCCTACGCCTGGAAAAATGAAGAAAATAAGGCGGGGGGCGACTTTTACAACTTTGAGACGCTCGTTCTGGAAAAAGAATTTGACGGTTATATAAAGCCGTACTGCGACAAGATAGAGACGGACCGCGCGGTGACGGATAAATACAAAATGGAGGAATTGCCTTATACGTTCTCCTGGCAGTATATTTTCTGATATGAAAAAAACCATAATATTTGTACTTATTCTCGCTCTGATCCTGCCGCTGTGTTCCTGTACGGCAAACTCGCCGGTATACGCTTCCTACGGCAAGTACGAGATAACGCGCAGTATGTACGAATACTGGATCGCGTACTACAAAGCCGGTTTCTATATGTCGTTTGCGGAATACGGGCTTGTTGACGGCAACTACGACGAATCGGTCTGGGATCAGTCCGTTGACGGACACGCCACGCTCGGGGAGCAGGTGAAGGAACACGTTGACTCTCTTGTCTGCGAAATGCTCGTGTGCGCGGAGCTGTTCGATCAGATGGGTCTCGGAAACGACAAGAACGTAAAGCAGCAGATAGAGGATCTGGTTGACGGGCTTTTGAAAAACGATATGAATTCCGCCGGCTCGCGCCAGGAGCTGAACGCGATATTAGGCACCTACGGCATGAATACAAATACTTTGCGCCGCGTTTTTGAATACGAGGCAAAGGCTTCCGTCGTGTCCGACAGACTGTTCGGAGAAGGCGGAGAGCACGCCGTGACGGACGCGGAGCGCGAGCAGTACTATCAGAACAACTATCACAGAGCAAAGCATATACTTATAACCAACGACGAAAAATACGTGTTAGATGATAACGGCGAGCCGAAAATGGATATTTACACCGGCAGATACGTTACCGAAGAGCTGACGGAAGAAGAAAAAGCGGAAAAACAAAAGCTGGCGGAGGATCTGCTCGCACGCTGCGAGGCGG
>JAEEGW010000338.1 GCA_016280525.1 Clostridiales bacterium | reverse complement strand
GCGCCGCAGAGAGCTGTTCAACTTCCTTGCCGCGGCGGAAAAATACGATCTTATGTGGGCGACTCTGCGTCAGATGATAACGACGTACGACGTAAAGGAAACTAACCAGCTTTTATCCGAGCATTATTCGGAATATTTCAATGCAGCTCCCGAGTACGCGGAAAGATATCTGCCCGAGGCGCTTACCGAATACTACGAGAATTATAAGCTCAAAAAGCCCGAGAACATAAAAGAAGCAAACGAGCTCGTTTTCGGCATACTGCTGTCCGAAAAGCTCGTCATAGACATATCGGACGAGGTGGTGGACGGACTTATATCCGCCATAAAGCTGAACAAGCCGAACAAGGAAGCGGAAAAAGCGATAAACAACATCTGCGAATACGAATGCGTTATACGCGGCAAGGAGCTTACCGGCAGACTGCTGTGTCTTGCTTTCGGAGCCGTGGTCGCCGGCATAAACAACCGCAAGGATTACCACAGCGCAAAACCGAATCTGTCGTCCATAACGGAAAAGACGCAGATAGATCTGACGAGGCTTACGGAAAAAGACGCGGAGATATACCAGGCGTGGATGCTGCCGCTGTTTGCGGAAAACGCGGAAGCGGAGGAGATACCGTACATTTACGACCTGTTTATCATGAACACCGCGCAGTCCAAGGAGTTCACGTCGTGCTTCTGCGAAGAATGGCTCTCGCAGAGCAAGCGCGCGAGCGACTACTCCGATTTCTGCACGTTCCTGAACTTCGTGTTCACGCGTCTCGGCGCGGAGGAAACGCAGACCGTTGCGGAAAAAGTGCATAAGCTGAACTCCAAGAAGACGGAGCAGCTCAAGCTCGACGCGGAAACGGCTTTCTCCAAAGATTTCGCGATAAAAGAGAAGTTTAATCAGATGCTTGAAATGCAGCCGAGGAAAAAGAGCTTCTTCGATCTCTTCAAAAAACAGTAAATATCAGGACGGCGTAAAAATGTTAAATATCTGTAAAAAAAAGCGCAGATGCGAAACTTTTTGCGCCGCTTTTGTGTCTTTATATTTAAACGGAGGAATTACTATGAAAAACGTATTTATTAAAACGCTGTGCTTTGTGATCCTTGCCTCGGTCCTTTTGTCCGTCCCCGTGATCACACGCGCGTATACCGACGTATGGACGTTTGATAACGATCATAACATAATGAGAGCCGGAATATGGAACATCAGAAGCAGTCAGGGCGTGGATATCCTTATGAACGGCTTTTCCAACGACGACACGAGACTGGAACACGAGGTAAAATGCGCGTCTATCTCGATACAGGGCGGAATCTTGAGCGATACGAAAATAAAGCGTTTCGGATACGCATACGATTCCGACAGTCAGACGGTCATGGAATCCGAAAAAATACAGACGAACGAGTTTGATCAGATAATGAGCGGTTATGCGGAAGGGGCAAAATTTGATATAAGCGTTCCGGTCTATAGCGGCGGTCATACGGTACACGCGCTCGTTGAATTTGCGACGGGCGAGATATGCGAATTCTGGCGTATATCTTATACCGGAGCAAAAGAGACCCCGGAATATCCGGTCACCCAAATGATAAACGTATGGTTTTCGTTCGACGGCGTCGACGGTGATCTTGAGATCAGCGTGCCCGCGTATATAGAGGAAGACGCGTTCGTGATCGTCGCGGAAGACGTTATCGCGGAAGCGGAGAAATATTTCGGCAAAGAATACGGCTGCTATTCCGTAACGGTCAACAGGGAAAAAGCGGATTTTTACGATCTGGAAGGCGGCACGTATCCGAAGAATTACATTGTCGTGAGCCGCGATTACGACGACTGGTACGAGATAGTGCTGAAGTACGAAGAGGTAAGCGAGATAAAGGTCTATCCGAATTATGAAGGCGCGGAAGGCTATGAGACGGTAAAAGCGGTACACAACGCCGATATCATGCTGCTCGGAGGCGCGTTTGCACGGGAAGGTAAATTCATAACGGACTGGAACACGTATCCGGACGGCAGAGCACTCTCGCTTTATAAAAACGGATACATAGCGTTTCCGGACAGAGAACCGGTAAACGTCGATATAAAAGGAATGAAGCTTTACGCGATCTGGGCGGATCTCGGCGAGCCCGGAGACATAAACGGAGACAAAGAGGTGGACAACAAGGACGTTGTTGTCCTGTTCAAAAAAGTATCCGGCTCGGATATTGATTGCGTGGAGCTCGCGCTTGACGTAAACGACGACGGCAACGCGGACAACAAGGATATAGTAACGCTTTTCAGATACGTTTCCGGCGGAAACGTAAAGGCGTATTATTCCGGCTACGCGACGAAATACCGCCTTGACAGGTTCAGATTCAACGTACCGCAGGGGTTCTTCGCGGCGACCGATGAGGAAGATTCGCTTACGCTTTTCTGCGGCAGCGGAGATATAATAACGGCGGTCACAATGGCGTCCCCCGGCGATTTTTCCGACGTACCGGACGGTATATTTGCGGAAGCCGTAAGCTCCGGGCTTGAAGCCGAGGTGCTGAACGTCACAAGGACCGAAATAAACGGAGCGGACGCCGTTGTCGTTGACTTTGTCGCGGACGAAAGCGTCTGCGGAAAAGCCGCGTTCGTCGCCAAAGGCGAAACGATGCTGTTTCTTACGTATTACGATTATTCGGAATTCTATTCACAGCAGCTTAACGACGCGGTATATTCGATAAAATAACCGTTTTCAAACACCAAAAAG
>JAEEGW010000337.1 GCA_016280525.1 Clostridiales bacterium | reverse complement strand
GAAATCCGGGGCGGTCTTCGGGAACATCGCGCAGGACAGTACGTCCTCGTCCGTTCTTGCCAGGTCTTTCATCTCTTCCCTGTACTTTTCAAGCTCCGGCTCTATAAGGTCCGCCGGGCGGCAGGTTATAAGCGGCTCGTCTCCTATCGCGGCAGCTCTTACTTCCTCGTTCACCTTGCCGGGCAGCGCACCGTATTCGCCGCGCAAAAGGCCTTTTGACTCTTTTGTAAAAGTCTTGTACCTCTGACCCGTAAGCACGTTTATGACCGCCTGCGAGCCGACTATCTGCGACGTGGGAGTTACGAGCGGCGGATAACCGAAGTCTTCTCTTACCCGCGGTATCTCGGCTAAAACGTCGTAGTATTTATCCTCGGCTTTCGCCTGCTTGAGCTGTGATATGAGGTTGGATAACATTCCGCCGGGGACCTGATACAAAAGCGTATTCGTATCCACGTTATACACCTTCGGGTCAAGCGTTCCGTCGTCCTTCATACGCTGCGCCACGCCTCTGAAATGCGCGGCGGCTTTTGACAGTACGTTAAGATCGAGCCCGGTATCTCTCGGCGTGCCTTTGAGCGTTGCGACGAGGGATTCCGTTGACGGCTGCGACGTGCCGTTTGCAAAAGGCGACAAAGCCGTATCAACTATATCAACTCCGGCTTCCGCTGCCAAAAGATACGTCATATCGCCCGTGCCGGTGGTGTTGTGCGTATGCAGATGCACCGGCAGCGAAACTCTTTTCTTTATGGCGCTGACAAGTGAGAACGCGTTATACGGCAAAAGCAGGTTTGCCATATCCTTTATACAGATTATGTCCGCGCCCATTTCCTCCAGCTTCATCGCCAGCTCAACAAAATGCGCTTCGTTATGAACGGGGCTTATCGTGTAGCTTATCGCCGCCTCGGCGATGCCGCCGTAATACTTTGTGTATTTCATTGCGCACTGCAGGTTTCTTACGTCGTTCAGCGCGTCGAACATACGGATTATATCGATTCCGTTTTCAATGGATTTTTTGACGAAAAGCTCCACAAAATCGTCCGCGTAATGCTTGTAGCCGAGCAGGTTCTGCCCGCGCAGGAGCATCTGCAGTTTAGTATCCGGCAGAGCCTTGCGAAGAGCGCGCAGTCTTTCCCACGGGTCTTCGTTCAAAAATCTCATACACGCGTCGTACGTCGCGCCGCCCCAGCATTCAAGCGAGTAATAGCCCGCTTTGTTCAGCAGCTCGCACGCCGGGAGCATATCCTCCGTGCGCATCCTCGTCGCCGCCTGCGACTGATGCGCGTCGCGCAGTATCGTATCCGTTATTTTAAGCGGTTTTAATTCTTTTTCCATTATCTACCTCAGTGAGAAAGAAGTGAGAGCAGTACGCCCGCGGCGATAGCGGAACCTATAACGCCGGAGACGTTAGGTCCCATTGCGTGCATAAGCAAGAAGTTGCCGGGATTCTCTTCCTGACCGACCTTCTGCGAAACACGCGCCGCCATAGGCACGGCGGAAACGCCGGCGGAGCCTATAAGCGGATTTATCTTGTTCTTCGTAAACAGATTCATGAATTTTGCCAGAAGCACGCCGCCCGCCGTACCGAAGCTGAACGCGACGATACCGATAACGAGTATGAGAAGCGTCTTAAGGTCAAGGAAGTTCGCCGCCGTGGCGGTAGCGCCTACGGAAATGCCGAGCAGGACGGTGACTATGTTCATAAGCTCGTTCTGAACGGTCTTTGAAAGTCTTTCCGTAACGCCGCATTCGCGCAAAAGATTACCGAACATAAGGCAGCCTACGAGCGGAGCCGCGGACGGAACGAGAAGCGACACGAATATCATCATCACTATCGGGAAAATGATGCGCGTTTTCTTTGATACGGGATGAAGCTGTTTCATCTCTATCGCTCTTTCCTTTTTGGTGGTGAGCAGCTTCATTATAGGCGGCTGTATGAACGGGACGAGCGCCATATAGCAGTACGCCGCTATGGCGATAGGGCCGAGAAGCTCGGGTGCGAGTTTCGTTGCCGTATATATGGCCGTGGGGCCGTCCGCTCCGCCGATTATGCCTATTGCGCCGGACTGCTGCGCGGTAAAGCCCACGCTGCCGTTAGTCAGCTTGAACAGACCGTTTGCCGCCGCGTACGTCATAAAAATGCCTATCTGCGCCGCCGCGCCCAAAAGCATGCTGCGCGGATTCGCTATCATGGGCGAAAAGTCCGTCATGGCGCCTACGCCTATGAAGATAAGGCACGGATAAATGCCAAGCTTTACGCCTATGTATAAAATATCAATAAGTCCCGCGCTGCCGCTCGCAAACGCGGACCAGTCTATATGGCCGCCCGCGAAAATCTCGGAGTGATACATATTCGCGCCGGGCAGATTCGTAAGTATCATGCCCACGGCGATAGGTATCAGCAGAAGCGGCTCAAATTTGCGTTTGATACCGAGATATAAAAGCACTCCGGCGATGACGAACATTATCAGGCACTGCCAGTTCTGCCCGATAAGATAAAAGCCGGTCTGCTTTAAAAAATCAAGAAGCGCTTCCATACGTTCAACCTATAACGCACAGAACGTCGCCTGCGTCGACCTGTTTGCCGGTATTGACGGCAACGGATACGACTTTGCCGTCGGACGGCGCAAGTATCTCGTTTTCCATTTTCATGGCTTCAAGTATCATCAAAACCTGGCCTTTTTTGACCGTATCTCCGGCTTTGACGTTTATGGTCGTTATACTGCCGGTCAAGGGAGCCTTTATCGCTCCGTCGCCTGCTGCGGGCGCCGGTTTTTCCGGCTCAGCTGCCGGGGCGGGCTGCGCCGCGGGCGCCGCGTCGTCGCTTAACAGTTCGATCAAAACCTCGTATTCAACACCGTTTGCAATAACTTTGTACTTTTTCATACTCAAACCTTCTTTATCGAAACTATTTTTATATTTTTCACGTCAACTCCGGACTCCTCGGCAACGGCCGCGCCTATAACGGCGGCAAGCTCTCCGTCCGGTTTGAATTCTTCGCTTTCAGGCGCCGTCTTCTCCGGCTCTTCTCTTTTCTTTGCGCCGAGACTGCCGAATAAAAGCATAAGGCGGCAGATTATAACGATTATAACTATGCCGGCAAAAACCACGCCGATACCCATAAGGACCACCGGCAGTATCCCCGGATCAGCCGCTTCAGCCGCAAGCAATACCGTATTTATCATATAAAACCTCACTATCAAAAAAATCCGATTTATTGTACTGCAAATGTATTAAAAAATCTATGCGGGACAAATTAAGAATTAAGAATTCAGAATTAAGAATTAAGAAAATCTGTGTCGGCAAAGCCGACGTTCTTTGCGCTTCGCGCTCTTGGGGTTCGCGCATCCGACACCGGTTTTTATTCTTTATTCTTTATTATTTTACCGGGAGGGGAAACCCCTCCCCTACGAGCAGGGCGACGAGGCGCCGCCATTCTGAATTCTTAATTCTTAATTCTTAATTCTTCAAAAAACCGCTTAATAAGCTCCGCGCACTCTTCTTCCATAATTCCGCCGTAAACGAGCGGCATATGGTTGAAGGCTTTTTCGCGCAGGTCCGTAAAACCGCCGAAGCAGCCGTATCTTTTATCCGCCGCGCCGTAATATACGCGGTTTATACGCGCGTTGATACACGCGCCGGCGCACATTATACACGGCTCAAGCGTCACGAACAGGTCCGCTTTATGAAGCCGCCAGCCGCCGAGCGTTTTGCAAGCTTTATCTATCGCGGACGTCTCCGCGTGGCAGAGCGCGTTTTTGTCCGTCTCACGACGGTTGTGCGCGCGAGCGACTATTTCGCCGTCCCAGACGATAACGGCGCCTACCGGAACTTCGCCGAGCTCATACGCCGCCTCGGCTTCTTTATATGCTTCCTTCATATAGCAGCGCAGCTCTTGTTCGCTGTATTCAATAAATTCTCTCATAGCATTACAGACGTGGAAATAAGCGTGTACACAGTCATCAAAACGGATATCGCCGCATAGACGTAAAGCAAAGGCGAGATCTTTTTAAGCGCGCCCTCTCTCAGATCTACTTTGTACGGTTCGCCGCATTCCGTGCAGAGCTTACCTCCGCTTTGTTCTTTTTCGTCGTCCTTATGCTTTATCAACCAGACGACCGCCGCCGATCCCGCGGCGAATATAACGACGGTTATGACCGTTTCTATATAAAACGCGGTTTCCTCCGATACGAATTTAGGCAAAGCCGTAAAAAAGACGCTCAAAAAATTGTTTACGAAATGCACGGCCATCGAAACGCGCAGCGTTCCGCAGTAAACGACTGCGTACGCCATAGCCGTACCGGCTATGAATGCGAACGGAAGCTGTATAGCGTTCATATGCATAAGTCCGAAAAGCAGACCGGACGTTATTATCGCAAACCCCTTGCCGTACGGCAAAAGCTCTCCTAACACTATGCCGCGGGTCATCAGCTCCTCAAATATCGCGGGAAGGATCGCCAGATAAACGAAGCGCAGGGCAAGAACGGCGGGGTCCGCCGTATCCGTAAACGCTCCGACGTCGGTATTCGCCCCGGCTCTGCCCAAAAGATCGGACACTATTACCGCCACGAGCTGCGCGAAATATACCGCTCCCATAGCCGCAATTCCGACGGCGACCGTATGCTTTCTGCCGCGGCGGAAGCAGAAATATTTTCCCGGGCTCCTGCCGCTTATAATACAGAACAGAAACACCGGCAGCGCGATATACAACAGATACAAAAGCATCTGCATGAATTCGTATTTGAAAGTGTCGTTCTGCATTTTCGGAAATACCATCATCAAAACGACCATGAGAACGCTTGCCGCGATCTCTATGAAAAGCATCAGAAACATCATAAACGCGACCCTGTTCTGCGCCGCTCTGAAGCCTTTTATCCTGTTTTCTTCTCCGCTTTCGGCCGGAGCGCCGTAAATATAGTTGTTCATACTATCATATTATCTATAATTCTATGAATAAATCAACATAAGCGGAACAAAATTATCTTAAAATCGCTCGTTTTGTGTATATTGCACAATAATTATATGTCGTTTTATACAAATTTACTATACGTGTTCTTCGGTTGTTTACAAATTACATATTGTAATATAATTATAATAAAGTTATAATTAAAATACGGATAAAATCGGGTATCCGGTTTTTGACGCGCAAAAAGAAAGGCGATAAACAAACCGTATATGCTTTCTAAGATAACAGCGAAAATCAAAAAAAGCAAAAACAGAATATTGTTGTGCGCGCTGTACGCTTCTCTTACCGCCGCCGCGGTCATAACGATAGCGGTATTGTGTTCGGTCAAGGTAAATCTGACGCTTTACATAGACGGAGCGGAGATCGGCACGGTGGAGGACGCATCCGAGGTGGACGCTGTACGCGCCCGCGTTATTGAGGACGTTTCAAAGGTCGCATACGGGCAGAGCTTTTCCGCCTGCAATATAACCTACGGCTTTGCCGAAGGCAAAAAGGCAAATGAAACTCTATCCGAGGGCGAGATATACAGAGCTATTTACATTTCCACACTGAAAGATTACAGATCCGCTTACGGCATTTACGTAAACGGCGAATTCATGGCGGCGAATACGGATCCTTCCGTTATATCGGACGCCGTGGCTGACGTACGTAAAGCGGCGCAGGGTGACGCCGGGCTTGAAGTTGAGCTTACCGGTACGATAGAAGTAAGATCGCTTTATTACCCCGTATCCGCTCTCCGCGCGGGAAGCGAGATAGAAGATATGCTCACGCGGCGCGCGGGCGAGCTTTACAGGACCGTTTCCGCAAAAAGCTCCTCGATAGTCGCGGTGGATATTGACGCAAGCGAAGACGAGGTCAAGTTCTTCGGCTCCGAGGGCGGACAGATAATCTCAACCGACACGGGCGACGACGGGATCGTAACCGTGCAGATAAAAGTGACGGAGACCGTTCCGTTCACAACGGAATACAGACGCAACGAAGATCTCTACGTCGGAGTCTACGAAAAGACGCAGGACGGCGCGGACGGCAAAAAAGAAGTTATATACTGCGTAACGTACAAGGACGGCACGCCGACCAGCCGTGAAAAGGTTTCCGAGAGCATAGTTTTGGAACCCATTCCCAAGATAATAGACGAGGGAACTATGGCGAAACCCGTAACGGCTTCCAAGGATAAATATATATGGCCGCTGAAAGACCGCTTTGAGATATCCGACGGATACGGCGGACGTACGGTTTACGGCAACTACAGCTTCCATTACGCGATAGACCTTGCGGCAAAAGCCGGAACGCCGATATACGCGGCGGACGGCGGCGTTGTAACGACGGCGGAATATTCTTCCTCTTTCGGATATTACGTTATCATAAAGCACGACAACGGTCAGGAAACGCTTTACGGCCATATGCAGAGCGAGCCGCTCGTATCAAAAGGCGAAAGAGTTTACCAGGGACAGCAGATAGGCAACGTCGGAATGACGGGATACGCCACGGGTCCGCACCTGCACTTTGAGGTCAGGATAAACGGAGAACGCGTCAACCCGCTTAACTATTTACCGGAAAGATAAAAAAACCGCGCTGAAAAGCGCGGTTTTTGATTATAAAAAAGTTTTTTTAAAAAACTCCTTCCGTCTCGGGCAAAGCCCGATCCACCTCCCTCATTGAGGGAGGCAAATCAAGGCTCCCTCCCCGAGGGAGCTGTCATCCGGGACAATTCCCGGATGACTGAAGGAGTTTATCTTTGTTCTGCTTTTTATCCTTTATTCTTCAACGATCGCCCCTTCGCCTGTTATGATCGCCTCCGCCATTGAAACGATGCCGTTTACCGTACAGTCTTTACTTATATCGCCTTTGTATTCTATCATAACTGCGTCGCCGACGTTAAGGTGATAATATTCTATCCAGCGTCTTACTATAATACTGTCCGTCGGTATCTTATAAACGATACCGTCTTTTTCATCTTCGCAAAGCACCGAATCGTCTACAAGTATATACCCGTCGCCGATCTTTGTTATGATACCCGCGACGGAGCTGTAAAACGGCTCCATATCTGTTTTTTCGCTGTGCGCTTTTACGTATGAGATGATCTCGTTTGCTTTGTCTTTGCCTATCTCAAACGTATATCCGTATTCGGCTATGTTCGTGCAGAGATAACCTTCCTCGGTGATTATAAAAGTCTTTTTGTAGACGCCGAGCGCCTCGGACGTTGCGGTAAACGTTATGCCGTATTTGTCGGCAAAGTGCGCTCCGTCGGTGCTCACAAGCGGCGCGTCGCCGCAATCCGCCAAGGCGTCTGTAACGTACTGCCCCGCGTCGGTTTTGAACCAGTCGCCTATGCCGTAACCCTCTTTTTCGCAATACGTGTCAAGCTTAAGCGTCTGCGACAGTCCGTATCCGTCGTAAAACTCTTTAAACGTTTCCGGAAACTCTTTTTCGCCTATACAACTTCTGAAAACAACGTATTCCCCAAATATTCTTACAGCTATTAGCTTATCGCTGTCAACGTTTTTGATTTTTCTGATTTCAAATCCTTCCATTTCCAGCTCTTGTTTTTCTTCTTCCGTATAACTGTCCCATCCGAAGATCTCGTATTTACTTGCATTTTCGTCATAAATAATTTCGCCAAGCAGGCTTTCATCGCTTATCACGTTTGATCTGCTTACATATGCCGCACCGTTAAACTCAAATGCCGAGTAACGCTCCATAGGCGTCTGGTATTCACGCGGCCATTCGATAGCGACCTCGCTTGCCAACGCTGTTTTATTTTCGTCGTATCTGTTATCCTTTATGACCGCCGGCTGCTCCGGCGTCTCGGGCGCTTTCGTCAGAAGCGGTACCGTGACCGCGGCGGCTGCGATAACGAGAGCGGCGCACGCGGCGACGAGCACCCATTTAAGCAGCGGCTTTTTTACCGTTTTCTTTTCGCTTTCTTCCAATATTTCGTCGTCTATTTCCTGCATACTGCGGTATAAATCGTTTTTATTCACTGTAAAATCCCTCCTTTTTAAGAAGCTCTTTGAGCTTCTTCCGGCTGCGGCAAAGCGTGACGAGAACGTTGTTCTCCGTCATGCCGTACCTTTGTGCAATGCTTTTTACCGGATCTGTGAAGAAATATCGGCGGACGAATATCTGCCTTTCCATTTTCGGCAGCGCTTTTACAAAACCGCGTATAAGCTCGCCGAGCTGCCGGCGGTCTAACTCGCCTTCAACACTTTCGCCGCTCTGCAAACACTCTGCAAGCTCGTCTAAAACGAGCGCCGTCTCGCCGCCTCCGCGCTTTTCCGCGTGAGTTTCGTTATAGCGGTTGATAGCCAGATTCCGCACTATCCGCGCCAGAAACAGCTTTAATGACGCCGGCTTCTGCGGCGGTATGGCGTTCCACACGGCAAGATACGCGTCGTTCACACACTCTTCCGCGTCGCGGCTGTCGCGGCAGATATTGCCGGCTATGGCGCGGCAGTATAAGCCGTATTTTTTGTCGGTCTCGGTCACCGCGTCGCCGCTTCTCTGAAAAAACAGCGCGATAATGTCCTTGTCCTCCATTTTCTTCCTCCTTTCATCCGGATTTGAAGATCTTCACCTAATAAGACAGGAAATTTGCGCGAACATTACAAGCTTTTAATGTGCAAACCGCTTTTTACGGGGGATCCCCTCCCCCCCTTGATCCCCCGTACCCCCGTCCCCCCGGTTTTCCCGGTCTGAAGCCGGGGTCGACGCGCCCCCTCGATTTTTAATCGGGGAAATGGGGGGAGGCGGAGGGGTTTGGGGCAAATTGTCAAGTCAAGTGCAACAAAAAATTTGTTTAGGTGAACGATAGTTGAGGCAGGCTCTCGGACGAGAATTTATCAAATCCACGACACGATCAACGTCAGATTGAGAGATGTTACGGAAATCAAAGCCTTTAGGGAACCAAAAACGAAGCAGTCCGTTCATGTTTTC
>JAEEGW010000336.1 GCA_016280525.1 Clostridiales bacterium | reverse complement strand
CGGCATACCGAACGTCGGCAAGTCGTCTCTTATAAATAAACTCGCAAAGAATAAATCCGCAAAGGTGGAGAACCGCCCCGGCGTCACAACGGCAAAGCAGTGGGTCGCAACGTCGCTCGGTATCGATCTGCTCGATATGCCCGGCGTGCTCTGGCCCAAGTTCGACGAGCGCGAGGTCGGCGAAAACCTTGCGATGACCGGCGCGGTAAGAGACGAGGTGTTCGAGCGCGAAGCCGTGGCGTACGCTCTGTGCGAGCGGCTGAAGAGGCTTTATCCGGACCTGCTGTGTCAGCGGTACAAATTGGATCCGGAGCTTGTGGAACAGGCCGAGCCGTATGAGATATTTGAAGCGGTGGCGAAAAAACGCGGACTTATCGTAAAAGGCGGCGAGATCAACGCGGACCGCTGCGCGGATCTTTTGCTTGACGAGCTGCGCGCCGGAAAAATAGGAAAAATAACGCTGGAAAGACCGAAAAATGCTTGAATTTAACTATGAAGACGAAGCGAGAGCCGAAGGATATATAAATATCTGCGGCGTGGACGAGGCGGGCAGAGGCCCGCTCATGGGTCCGGTATGCGCCGCCGCGGTAATACTTCCGCCGCACCTTGAAATAGAAGGCCTGAACGACAGCAAAAAGCTGACGGAGAAGAAAAGAGAAGCGCTTTATTCCGTGATAACGGAAAAAGCCGTCGCTTACAGCGTCGCTTACGCGTCGGTCGAAGAAATTGACGAACTTAATATTTTAAACGCCGCTATGCTCGCGATGAAACGCGCGGTAGAAGGCTTGCCGGTGAAAGCGGATTTCGCCCTGATAGACGGAAATTGCAGCAGAAACATTCCCGTGCCGTGTAAAACGATAGTGGGCGGGGATGCGAAAAGTCCGTCCGTCGCCGCCGCGTCCGTGCTTGCAAAAGTCAGCCGTGACAGGTTATGTTATGAGCTTGACAGACAGTATCCGCAGTACGGCTTTGCAAAGCATAAAGGCTACGGGACGAAGGATCACATGAAAGCGCTTTACGAATACGGTCCGTGTCCGTGCCACAGAAGGACGTTTTTGAAGTTTTTGGATAAAGATGAATAACAGGGAATTCGGATATTTCGGCGAAGCGGCAGCCGCGGAATACTTAATTAAAAAAGGCTACAAGATCGCAGAAAGAAATTACTACGCAACGGGCGGCGAGATAGACGTCGTGGCGTATAACGACAAAACGCTCGCGTTCTGCGAGGTAAAAACGCGCTACAACGGCTCAAGCCTGCGCTTCGGACGCCCCGCGGCGGCGGTGGATCACAGAAAACAAAACGCGGTATCAGCCGCGGCAAAACAGTATCTGTTCGATCATCCGACGAAGCTTGCGCCGCGCATAGACGTAATAGAGATCATAGTCAGCACGCACGAGGATATAAACGGCAAGCTGTGGTATTTCATAGACGAGATAAACCATATAGAAAACGCCGTCATGACCTCACGCTCAACCCGCTTCGGCACAAAGGATAAAAGGTATATATAAAAAAAGCTCCGGAGAGCAATTTCTCCGGAGTTTTTTGTTATTTGCGGGATCTTTTTTCGGAGATCTCGCAGCACGCTTTGGCAAACATCATCCTGCTGCCGGCGGACGTGGCGTCAAACTGCGCGGAGTTTTCGGCTCCCACGCCTAAGCTGTCCGCCGCTTCCGCCGCGTCTATGTTGGAGGCTAAAAAGATGAATTCCCAGCCTTCCTCTTTCTTTTTTTCCACCATTTTGCGCACCTGATCGCCTTTGAACTTGCGGCTTGCGTTTTCAAGTCCGTCCGTTGTTATTACGAACATCGTTTTTTCCGGCACGTCCTCGGCTCTGATATACTTGTGTATCTTTTCGATATGCTCGATCGTGCCGCCTACCGCGTCAAGCAGAGCGGTGCAGCCGCCCGTGCGGTAATCTTTATCCGTCATCGGTTTGATATCGGAAATGCTTACTCTGTCGTGCACCGTCTCGGATTCGTTGGAGAAGAGCACCGTGCTGACAAGCACTTCTCCCTCAAGCTTTTTCTGCTCTTCTATTACGGAGTTGAAGCCGCCTATCGTGTCAGCTTCAAGCCCGTGCATAGATCCGCTCTTGTCTAAGATAAATACGAGTTCCATTGCGTTTTTCTTCATTTGTTTTACCTCTCTTTCTTTTTGTGACTTCATTATACACCGGATAAAAACAAAAAAGGTCGCTTGAAAAGCGACAAATTGATGTAGAATTAAGAATTAAGAATTCAGAGGCGGCGTCCATTCGCCATACTTGTAGGGGAGGGGTCTCCCCTCCCGCATTAAAGAATAAAGAAGAAATAAGAAAGAATAAAGAATAAAAAGCGGTGTCCCTACGGGAACCCCCAACGCTCTCAAGTTCGCGTCGGGGAACCCCTCCTTCGGGACGAATATGGGTGGTTACCCACCCCTCACGGGAACCCCCATTGCTCACGAGTTCGCAACGGGGAACCCCTTTGCTCGGATTTGCCGAGAACACCCCATAACCCCCTGTCCCCTCCCGGGAACACCCAACGCTCTACAGTTCGCGT
>JAEEGW010000335.1 GCA_016280525.1 Clostridiales bacterium | reverse complement strand
TCTGTGCTTGCCGCTCCAGGGCGTGCCGCTTACGTACGTTTTGCCGTCCTTTACGGTGATTATCGGCTTGTCGTCGTTTATCATCGTCACCCGGTCGCCGAAGTTTTGTCTCCACAGACGCGCGTGCGTTGATTTTCCCGTGCCGCTTTCCGCCGTAAACACGTAAGCCTGCCCGTCAACGGACAGCGCGGAGGCGTGAAACAGAAACGAGCCTTTTTTCGGCAGATATTCCGATATTTTTCTGTAGACCGCAAGACTTTCAAGCAAAGCGTACGAGCTTATATTCTCGCTGTTTTTCGCTTCCGTCTCTATTTCGGCTTCGGTGACGGACGCGTCAAACGCAGACCCGTCCGGCTCTCTGTAAAAGCCGCGGCAATATTTGTAAAACTGTTCGTAATGCGGTCTTATGCGGAATATTTCCCCCGCAAAGCCTATAAAAAATTCCATCTTTTTTCCCGTTTGATTTTTTATCAAGTGATATTATACACAATCATTTATGATTTGTCAATAACGATATTATAACATATCCTTTTTTATTTTTTTCTGACGGTCGAATACGCCGAAAGCTTCCGCGTATTTCGTTTTGTTCAGGCAGCCTCTGCAGCGGGCAAGGGAAGTGTAATAGTCAAAATACGCAAAATCGCGGCTGTTGCAAATAAACCAATGCTTTTTCATACCCTCGCACCAGAGATCGTAGCCGCGCGTTATATCAACGTAAATATAAGGCGTAAAATCCGGGTCGTCCTCCCAGTTTTCCGCAAAATACACAGGCGCGTAGTGGCGCGGACCGCTAATCTTTTCGCTATCGACCACGCTTGCAAGAAACTGTGCGTCGCAGACTATCCTGTGCGTCCTGTCGTGGTCTTTGTGCATCGTGCTTTTCCAGTGCGTTATTATAACGTCCGGGCGAACTTTTCGGATGATATTCGCCACCTCGTATCTGACTTCTTCGTTATCCGGAAGCTCGCCGTCCGGGTAGTCTAAAACGTACGCCTCGCCACATACAAGCGCGGCAAACGCTTCCGCCTCGCTTATTTTCTGTTTTCTGTAATCGGTGACAGTCACTCCCGCGGGATTTCCGCGTTCTCCCGCCGTAAGCGCCAACGTATAACTTTTTCCGCCGTCGACCGCGTTTGACGCAAGCACGCCGCCCGCCGTAAGCTCCGCGTCGCCTATATGACCGCCTATCGCAAGTACCGTCTTTGACATAACGCACCTCCGTTTTTTATATTCTATCATACAAGTATGAATTTTTCTGTTTTTATAAATTTATTTTATACAAAAGTTGACAAAACGGCGCCGCGGTGATATAATTACAGAAGCAATAAAAACGAGGTAAAAATGATAGATATACGCGACACAAAAGGGCTGATACGTCATCAGATACAGATCATAAATAACGGCGTCGCCGCGGGAAACGCGCTGCTGTTCGGAGATAAAAACGGCGTAACGTTTGAAAATTACGAAGGCGAAGCGGACGCGGAAAAGCATACGCCCGTGACGGCGTATACGATATTTCATATGTATTCCATGACGAAGGTCATGACGGTCGTATGCGCGCTCTCGCTTTGGGAAAAAGGACTTCTTGACCTTGACGCGCCCGTCGGCGAATATATCCCGGAATACGCGGAGCTTTCCGTAAACGATAACGGAACGGTACGGCGCGCGGAAAACGTCATGACTGTGCGGCATCTGCTCACAATGACGTCCGGACTTACGTACATGGCGGAATATGACAGCAAAACGCTTGACGGCTTTATCAAACAAAGAAAACCGTGCAAAACGGTCGGCTTTGCAAAAGAGCTCGCGTCGCTGCCGCTTGCGTTCGAGCCGGGACAGCGGTTCAAATACAGCCTGAGCCACGACGTTATAGGCGCTGTGATCGAGATAATAACGGGCAAAACGCTTGACGTCGTGTTTAAAGAAAAAATATTCGATCCGCTCGGTATGAAAAATTCATATTTTTATCAGAGCATACCGGCAGATAAAGCGAAAAATCTTGCGAAAAACACCGCGTTTGATAACGGAAAGTACGTCAATATCCCGCTGCCTGACCGTCCCGTTCCGGGGGTAAAAATAAACGATCCGTCGATATTTTCAGGCGGCTCGGGCGTCGTCTGCACCGCGCGGGATTACGCCGCGTTTCTGTGCGAGATGACGGACGGCGGCAGGCTTTTAAAACCGGAAACGGTCAAGATGATGATAACGCCGCAGCTTGACGCAAAGCAGAGAAAATACTTTAATTACAAAGGGTTTGACAAATCCACTTTCGGCTGTGAGCATACGTTCGCGCTCGGCGTCAGAGTGCAGGACAAGATCTCAAAAACGAGAGCCGGAAAAATCGGCGAATGGGGCTGGTCCGGCGCGCTCGGCACCTGGTTTTTCGTAAATCCGGGCGGCGACTGGTTTTTGTACCTGCATCAGCACACACCCGCAAAACACGGAGAATATATAACGGATCTGAGAAAAGCGTATTACGACAGGAGGCAGAATCAATGATAGAAAGAAAAGTACCGCGCACGGCAAAAATAGGCGTTTTC
>JAEEGW010000334.1 GCA_016280525.1 Clostridiales bacterium | reverse complement strand
CCGTTGTAGACAGGACGTTTTGTAACAAGGCGCACGAAAGTATCCTCGCACAGGTCCTCCGCCGTGTGCGCGTTTTTACATATTCCGTTAAGATACATTATCAGCCCGTCTTTGTAGTCGCGCACAAGGAGCACGAGCCCCTCGTCGTCGCCGTCAAGATACCGGCTGTAATATTCCGCGCCTTTATCCATATCCGCTCCTTTTTGATCAGTTCTGCAGCTCTGTCACCTATTATACGTATCAGGTACGCCGAATCTTTCGGGTGGTTTAAAAATTTATGTGCTCCCCCTTAATTTTCGTGTTCATAACGGAAAGCCCCAAATGACGACCCTCATAACGCCGTCAGGCAATTCACGGCGAAGCCAATTCACGCCGAAGGCAATTCACGCGCCGTAAGGCGCAATTCACTTCGGAATGAAACCCTTTGAGGTGAATTGACGGCTGATCGCCGTCGTGAATTTCCGCTTGCGCGGAGTGAATTGGTTTCACCGTGAATTTCCGCTGTCGCGGAGTAAAAAGGGCGGCATACTCACCATTTGTCTGAATTCTTAATTCTTAATTCTGAATTCTTAATTAAAAAAGCGGGTCTCCCCGCTTTTTATTCAATACATTATATCAAAGCTTACTCCGCCTTCGTGCGCTTTGGGTGATAACTCACCGAAATACTTTCTCGCCGTCATCTCGTAAATGAGCGTCGCGTCAAGGTCCGTGATATCCACCCTGCTGTACTCGACGACCACCGTGCAGTCCGCTAAATACACCTGGTTTTTGAATACGTATCTGTATTCCGCCGCATCGCCCGTGACGGTGAATTTGTATGTCGCTACGGGCATCTCGTATCCCTCGTGCATTATTTTGACCGTTATCGTGCCGCGTTTGCCGGTCGGCGCCGCTTTGATACGCAGCTCCGCGGTATCTCCGTAGTTGAAGCCCGCGACCTCGTTTCCGTCCGCGTCGACTTTGCCCTTCATTTCATAGCTGAGCGTTCCTTTTCCGCTCGCCTTGACGTCTGACGCAACGTCGACTGCTCCGACGAAAGCGTGGAACGGCTGCAGATATACCGTCCCGTCAAAGCCGCCGTCAGCGTTAACGCTCTTCAACAGTCCCGCGCTCTCCGGCTTTGAGCCTATCTCAACTATATTGAACGCGGTCTCGCCGTTCACGTACGCGCATATATCGCCGGTGCCGCCGGACGACGCGCTTCTCGGCTCTTCATTCTCCTGCAGCTTGTCAATGGCGTACTGCTCGTTTTTATCCATGGTCTCGCCGTTGGCTATATTGCCCGCCCACTGCATAACGTGCGTAAATACTATGCCGTTATTGAACATATATTTGAGCTGATTGTACGCATCTTTTTTGTTCGTTGACATGGCGCTGTATTCGCCGAGCGTTATATTGTTGTGTCCGGACCTGTCCGCCAGCGCGAAGAACGAATTGTTATCCTTGTACCATACGCCGTATCTCGTGCCGCCGTAGCCGGTACCGTCCGCGAGCACCGCGTCCACCGGGGATATCCTCGTGTCCGCTTCTCCCAAAAGACCCGCTACCGCGTCGCCCTCCGGTATCTGGTGAGCCTTGATAAGCTCCGGCGGGAATCCCGCTAAGATCGCCTCACGGTAAGACTGTATGACGTGACGGCTGACTATATATCTGTTATACAGCGACCAGACCGTGAAATACTCGTTTCTCTTGTTTTTGGACGGATATTTGTCCCAGTCTCCGCGTTTCGCGTGTCTCGGCGGGTCTATCTCTTCAAACGTCTTGAACTCGGTGCCGTATTTTTTGTTTACGTTATCTATCGTTCCGAACATATCCTGCAGCCAATCTGCAAACGAGCTTATCATAGCCGGGTTGTAGTCTCCCACGGATCTCTCGCCGGAATCTATCTCGTGCTCGTGCACGGGCGACACTGCAACGGTGTACTCCGGCGCGGCTCTGTAAAGCGTTGCAAGACTCTGCATATACGTTCTTCTCGTCCAGAAATTCAGTCTGTCAAGCGCCGGGACGTTCGGAGCGTACGTCGCGTTGTAAAACGCCGCGCCGAGCTCGAGATAGTCGCTGCGCTCGCCGTTTCTTGTAAGCGTCGCGTAAGCGTAGGCGCCCGTATCCGGGTCGATATAGTTTATCAGATATCCCATCTGTGCCGTCTTTCCCCAGCGGTGCGTGGAGCACGGCTCCCACATATTGTACTGGATCCTGTATCTCTGGCGCTCGTCGCCGCCGGCGGACAACTTGAACAGGCTTATATCGTCCGTTCTTATCGCCGTCGTGCCGCCGTCTTTCAGCCTATTCATAACGGGCGCGGGATATTCGACTCTGGTGTGCCAGAAAAAGCCTTTTTTGATGTATTCCGTGCTCGACTGCGCCTTTGTGGAGACGAAGATGTTTTCTTTTTTGCCGGCGTTTATAACCGTCGTCACGCCGTCCTTGACTTCCGTTATGGTCGAGAACGCCTTGTATTCGTCCGTCGCGTCGGATGACGCCGCGTAGCCGCCGAAAGCGGAGGCGTAGACGCCGTTGTATTCTCCGTCAAGCTTTATCTGAGACAGCTTTCCGTCCTTGTATTCATACGCCGCGTTTTCATACGAAATAATAAGTCCTTCAACACCTGCCGAAACGCGGTCCGCCGCAAGCACGTTTATTTTGCCCGCTGCCGCGACGGTTATATCTGCGGCCTTTGAGCCGTCCTTTGCGGAAAACAGTTCTATTTTAGTTTCACCGTCGTTTTTGGTCGGCACGACGGCAAACAGATCATCCGATCCGGTGAACGCGCCGGCCGCTATCGCGTAAGGCGCTGATCCGGTCGGCTTTACGCTGAATTTATACGCGCCGTTTGCGTCGTATACGCGGAGTTCTTTTACCGTCGCGTCGCTGAAAGGCGCGGTAAGTATATTCACACCGTCGTCAACTACCGCCGCCGCGACGCGAACGCCGCCGCGGACAGTCGCCGGATAGGCGTTGAACTGCGTGTGGCAGGTCTGGTAAATATCAAACACGCGCACGACCGTGTAATTATCCTTGTTATCGCCCTGCCCCGCTACGATTGCCGGGCCGAGCCCGACCTCCGGCTTGACGCCCTGCAGAGCGTACGCCGTAACGTTTGCGTTAAGATCGAGCGACGGATACGAATACGCGGCGACGTTGTTTTCCGTCAGCTTTATTATGTTCGGAATATCGACGAACATATTGTTTTTGAATTCCTCTTTTTTATCGTCCTCCAAAAACAGCTTTGCCGCCTCTTCAAGCACGTAATATCCGCGCAGGCTGTCAAACGCCTGCCCCGCGGAGAAGCAGATTATTCCGGAATCCGTATAATATACGTTAAGCCCCGTGAGCTTTGCGATATCCTTTACGTTCATTAAGTGAACGTCTGTATAGTCTATCCTGTTTGACACCTTGACTTCCGTTTCGCAGGTTTCTCCGTCTACGGTTATTTTTGCGGTCTCGCCCTCGCACACGGCGGTATTTTCACCTATTGTAAACGTGGCTTTCAGCGTACCGTCGGTCACTTCACAGTTATATTCCCCGCCGAATATCTGTGCGATATCAAGCAGATCAAGAAAATGCCCGCTCTCAAGCGTAGAGCCGTACGTCTCAAGCCTGCGCTTCTGTCCCAGAACGTACGCATCATAACCGTCTTTGCCGGTTTTGAAAAGTATAATTCGGTCAAAGACTTTGTCAAACGCGTCCGCCATAAGGCTTTTTGTGCCGTAGCCGTTTTTCAGGATCGTATTAAGGTTTGCGGTTATGAATTCCACCGTCGTCACGTATTTCACCTCCGGCATCTCCAGCTTATCCGATACTTTTTTATACGTTATTACCTCTTCCGTTTCCTCCGGCTCGGTTTCCTCTTCCGTTTCGGGTTCGGTCAGAGGTTCGGTCTGCTCCGTCTCCGACGTTGTTTCAACCGCCGTATCGCAGCCGACTGCAAATATCATAAGAGCGATTAAAATAAAGCATAAAACGCGTGTAATATTTTTCATTTTCAGATCTCCTTTGCGTATTCTGCAACGATGTTTATTATAAGCTCCGTGCATTTGTCCATATCTTCAACCACTGCGTATTCGTACGGGCCGTGATGGCCGCCGCTGCCTGTCGGCAGATTCGGGCACGGCAGTCCGCGGAAGGAAAGCTGCGCGCCGTCCGTGCCGCCGCGTATAGGCGACGCCGTCGGCTCAAGTCCTGTTTTCCGCGCGGCTTCGAACGCCTTTTCAACCACCTCGAATCTCGGTTTTACGACCTCCAGCATGTTTCTGTACTGCTCCGTTATTTTAAGTGTAACCGTCCCTTCGCCGTACTTTTCGTTTATAGCTTTTGCGGCGTGCTCCATGCACGCTTTGCGCGCCTCAAACACCGTCGAGCTGTGGTCGCGGATTATGTAGTTCAGTTTTGCGCACTCAACGCTGCCGGACATATCCGTAAGGTGGAAAAACCCCTCGTAACCCTCGGTTTTTGACGGTATATCCGCCGCCGGAAGCATCGCATTGAACTCCATGGCAACGAGCGCCGCGTTTATCATAGTGTTTTTCGCCGAGCCGGGATGAACGTTAAAGCCTTTGAATACAAGCTCCGCGCCCGCGGCGTTGAAATTCTCGTATTCTATATCGCATACAGCTCCGCCGTCCGCGGTATATCCGAGCTCTGCGCCGAAGCGGTCAAGGTCGAGCAGCGCCGCGCCGTGACCTATCTCCTCATCCGGACAGAACGCAACGCTTATCTGTCCGTGCGGTATGTTTTCTTTTATGATCCGCTCCGCCGCGGTCATTATCTCGGCAATACCCGCCTTGTCGTCCGCGCCGAGCACGGTCGTCCCGTCCGTCACGACGAGCGATTTGCCGGTATGCTTTTTCAGATCGGGAAAATTCGCAGGCGAAAGCACTCTGCCGCTCTCTCCCAATTTTATATCGCCGCCGTCGTAGTTTTCAATAAGCGCGGGTTTTACGTTTTCACCGGAAAAATCAGGTATCGTGTCTATATGCGCCAAAAATCCTACAGGCGTTATTTTCTCATACCCCTTTGTCGCCGGGATCTTGCCGTAAACGTAGCAGTGTCCGTCCACGTAAACGTCACAGACGCCGATTTCTTTCATTTCGTCCGCAAGGATATTCGCTAAATCGAACTGCCGTTCTGTCGACGGCGTGACGGAGCCGTCTTCCGCGCTCGCGGTATGTATTTTTGCATATCTTATAAGTCTTTCGTACGCTTTCATCATAACACTCCCAGTATTTTAAGTATGGTCTGCGCGTAGACGGACGCGAGAAAATCGTTAGGATGATTCACGTTGTTGCCGGTCATATCGAAAAACCTTTTCTTTTGCAGAAGCGCCGAATGCATATCCGTCATAGGCACAAGCTCCGTAATATCGCCGTATTTTTCGCAGATACGGCAGAGGATCTCCTGCTGTTTGTACTGTTCGCCCCAGAAGCCCGCCGCCAGCTTGTGCGGCAAAGTCGTGGAGACTATCAGAAACTCGCATTCGGGATTTATTTTAAGCGCTTCCTCTATCATTTTTTCCGTGTTTTCTTCAAATCCGTTTACGCTTATATCGTTCATTCCGAACGCTATCAGCATTATATCGAATTTATCTTCTTTGAACAGTCCGTATAAGCTGTCGGCTCCCCATTTTGAAGCCATGCCGCCGACGGCGCGGTTTACGTAAGAAACCTCACAGATATTGTTTAAGTATTCGACCGTCATCTTCGGCCAGATAGGCATATAAGGCGGCTTGTTTATCTCTTTCATGCCGGAGGAATTGCAGCCGTACGTTATGCTGTCGCCGAAAAACGCGAAGCCGAACGGCTCTTTTTTGCTTATTTTTTCTCTTATTTTAGGCAGTTTTTCCGTTTTTTGCGGCGTTTTCGCGTCCCATTTATCGCCGTGTTCATAGGTGACGCAGATCTGCTTTTTAGTTATCCCGTCGCCTTCTGCAAAATACAGCCAGCCGCCGCACGACGCGGCGATGTGGAGCGGACTGTCCTTCTGCGGCTCGGGCAAAAAGAATTCTTCTCTTTTTGTGATATTTATATTTCCGCCGGAAAGAACGTGAAGTCCGCCGTCCTTCAGCTCGTAATCAACGCCTTCTTTATACTCGGTCTGATACGTCGTATCCATGACGGACAGGATTTTATCCGCATGATATAAAAGCGGAACGGTAAGCTTCCCGCCGTCAAAGTCTATCGGCCATACGGTCTCGTTATATACGGTATTCCCCTCCCATACGGGCGCCGTGCTTATTTTGTTATCGTATTTCATTTTTTAACCCTCTTTATATTTAAAAACAAGCTCCGTTTTGTCAAACGGTTTTTCTATGTACCAGCCCGTTATTTCAAGCTCAAACGTTCCCGTACCGTAGAGCTTGCCGCTCGCGTAATACGTTCCTTCAAAAAGCGTATCAGAAACATCTGTTTTATAGGCGTAAAAACGTGAATTCTTGTCCCATTTGATCGTAAAATCAAGCGTCTCTTCATTTTCGTTTATTACACCGTGTGCAAATGAAGGAGATTTCGGATCAACGTATATAACAAAATCAACGTTTTCCTCGTAAAACGTCCCTCCAATTTCTTTCTCGCCCGGATATTTCAGCCGCAATATATCGCAGCAGCAAAGAGCCGTCAGCATCACAGCCGACAAAAGCAGTAGCGCAGATATTTTCAATACATTACTTTTCATACGCACCTCCGGTATAAGTATATATTAAATATTCCCCTTTGTCAATACTTTTATTTGTATTATTATGTCGAAATAATCGATAATACGCTTGACATCGCGGCCGCGTTATGATATAATTGTTCCATAAATTATACGGAGGATATAATAATGGCGGATAACAAGAAAAACAGCGCGGCGGACGAAGCCGCGAAAAAAGCTCTTGAAACGGCAAGAAAGACAGCGTCCAAAAAAGCGACGAAAGGCGAAAGTTCACGCATAACCCAGGAAGAATTCCTTGCGGCAACGAAGAAAAACGCCATGCCTTACCGCATCGTTGCGATTATCCTTTGGCTGCT
>JAEEGW010000051.1 GCA_016280525.1 Clostridiales bacterium | reverse complement strand
TATACTTACGCAGTTTATAAACTCCGTAACGGTGGAAGACGAGACGGTTAAAGCTCAATGCGGCGCAACTCTTATATCCGTATGCAAAGCCGCGCTTAAAAACAGCCTGTCCGGCGTTGAATTCGCGTACGGGATCCCCGGCTCGGTCGGCGGCGCGGTTTTTATGAACGCGGGCGCGTATAACGGCGAGATAAAAGACGTTGTTACTACCGTAAGAGTGTATTCCGTAAAAGACGGAAAAATAATAGAACTTAACAACAAAGAATGCGGATTCGGCTATCGCAAAAGCCTGTTTGCGGATACGAACTATATAATTTTATCCGCAGAATTGAAACTGAAAAAAGCGGATAAGAACGATATAAAAGCGACTATGGACGATCTTTTGGGCAGAAGAAAAGCAAAACAGCCGCTCAACTATCCGAGCGCGGGCTCCGCTTTCAAGCGTTATCCCGGAAGATATACGGGTCAGATGATAGACGAAGCCGGACTCAAAGGATATTCCGTAGGCGGCGCACAGGTATCCGAAAAACACGCCGGGTTTATAATAAATAAAGGCGGCGCGACCGCAAAAGACGTTAAAGAACTTATAGACCACATACAAAAAGTCATAAAAGAACGCGAAGGCGTTTTGATCGAGCCGGAGATAAGGGTGATAGAATAATGTCGTTTTCAAGCAATTCCAAACACAGTCTTCTTGAAGAGATGCCGACCAGAACCTGCTGTAAAAAAGCGCTTCTGATGGGTATTTTGACGTATTCTTCCGTGTTCAGCAGAGAAAAAATAAAATACGTTACGGAAATAAAACCGGCAGCTGAAACGGTAATATCCCTGCTTGACGAGCTTTACGGCATAAAGTCCAATCTGTATATAACCGAAAGAAAAAACAGCCGTGAGGACACGGAATCAAAAGAAGCCGTAAACAGTTATAAAATAACCGTAGCCGGCAAAAAAGAGATAAGCAAAATGAGCGCTGACCTTAAAAAGAACAGCGTGTCTTTATACCGCGTAAACAGCGAGATATTCGATAAAAAATGCGGCAGATGCGCCTCGTATTTTATGCGAGGAGCGTTTATAGCGTCCGGTACTGTAAGCCGTCCGCAGAGTTCGTTCCACCTTGAAATATCAACGCCTTTCAAAAATCTCGCGTCGGATACCGTGGAGCTTTGCCGCGAAGCCGGATTTTCTCCGCGGACCGCGCTGCGCAATTCAAGCAACGTGATATACTTTAAAAAATGCGACGATATTGCGGATTTTCTCGCGTTTATAGGCGCGAATACGGCGAGCTTTGACTATATAAACGAATCGATAGTAAGAGAAAGCCGCGGACTTGCGAACAGAGCTGTAAACTGCGATACCGCGAATATTAAAAAGACCGTCAACGCCGCGACGGAAACGATGACGGCTATAAAATACCTAAAAGACAACGATTTGATGGAAAAACTGCCGCCGGATCTTAAAAAGACCGCGGAGCTGCGGTATGAAAACCCGCAGGCGTCTTTGGTCGAGCTTGCTGAGATGTCCGCACAGAAGCTTACCAAATCCGGAGTAAATCACAGACTTAAAAAGATAATTGAAATATACGAAAAATACAAACGGGGAACAACAAATTGAGCTTTGTCCATCTTCACGTTCACAGCGAGTACAGCCTGCTTGACGGAGCCTGCCGCGTTAAAGACATAGCGAAAACGGTAAAGGCTTTGGGTCAGAACGCAGTCGCGATAACGGACCACGGCGCCATGTTCGGCGCCGCGGAGTTTTACCTCGCATGCAAAGAAGAAGGGATAAAGCCGATAATAGGCTGCGAGGTCTACGTTGCCCCCGAAACTCGTTTTGACAAAAAGCGCGACAACGCTTATAACCACATGATCCTGCTTTGCAAAAACGAAGTCGGGTACAAAAACCTTATTTATCTCGTATCAAAAGCGTATACGGAAGGCTTTTACGTAAAGCCGAGGATAGACAACGAGCTTTTGTCCGATCATGCGGAGGGTCTTATATGTCTGTCCGGATGCATCGCCGGTTATATACCGCAGATGCTTATAAAAGGCAACTACGAGCGCGCGAAGGAATACGCGCTGTGGCTATCTAAAACGTTCGGCAAAGACAGTTTCTATCTTGAACTGCAGGATCACGGCTCGGAGGAAGAGGAGCTCGCGTTAAAAGAGCTTATTAAGCTTTCCGAAGATACGGGAATACCGACCGCCGCGACGAACGACGCGCATTATATCGCAAAGCGCGACGCGGACAAGCAGGCGATACTGCTTTGCATACAGACGAAAAGCGTTATATCCGACGGAAGACCGATAGGTTTTGACACGGACGAATTTTACTTAAAATCCGAAGCGGAGATGCAGCGTGTTTTCGGCAAGAATTCAGAGGCGATATCAAATACGCAGAAAATAGCGGATATGTGTGAGTTTGAATTTGATTTTTCAAAGCTGTATCTGCCCAAATTCACACCGCCCGACAATTCAGATGCAAAAGAATATCTGCGCCTTATGACGTATGAAGGTATACGGCGCAGGCTCGCCGACAAGACGCTTGAATACACGGATCAGTTTACCGAAAACGAATATTTGCAGCGCGTTGAATATGAGTTGTCCGTTATAGACAAAATGGGATTCAACGAGTATTATCTCATAGTCGCGGATTACGTAGGCTACGCTAAAACGCACGGCATAACGACCGGACCGGGCAGAGGCTCCGGCGCGGGCAGTATAGTCGCGTTCCTCATAGGCATAACAGACGTTGATTCGATTCGCTATGGGCTGATGTTCGAGAGATTTCTGAATCCCGAAAGAAAAGGAATGCCGGACTTTGACGTTGACTTTTCGGACGTTGAGCGGCATAAAGTAATTGAATATATAACGGAAAAATACGGGCGCGACAGAGTAAGTCAGATTGTGACTTTCGGTACGCTTGCCGCGAGGGCCGCCGTACGCGACGTCGGGCGCGCGATGGGAATGTCCGTCGCAGACGTTGATTCCGTTGCAAAGCTCATTCCGCCGCGCGTAAAACGCATAACGGAAAACGAAGACGGCGAGGTTGAGGAGAATTTCGTAAGAGTTGAATCCGTCGCGGACGTGCTTGAAGCGCCCGAAGGCGCAGAGCTGAAAGCGCGCTACGACAGCGAGCCGAAAGTAAAGCTTCTGCTCGACAATTCCATGTCAGTTGAAGGTATTCCGAGAAATATCTCAACTCACGCGGCGGGCATTATAATCACCGAAAAACCGGTCTGGGAATACGTACCGCTTGCCATGAGCGGCGACGTTACCGTCACGCAGTATGATAAAGATATGTCCGAGAAAGTCGGGCTCGTTAAGTTTGATATTCTGGGTATCAGCTATATATCAATAATCGCGGAAACGGAAAAACAGATACGCGAATACGAGCCGGATTTTGACGCGTCAAAAGCGCCGCTTGACGATAAAGATACATACGATCTTATAAGCATAGGCGACACGGGCGGCGTTTTCCAGCTTGAAAAAGCGGGTATGCGCAGAGTTTTAACGCAGCTTAAACCGAGCTGTTTTGACGATATTATCGCAGTTATAGCTCTGTACCGTCCCGGACCTATGAAGAATATACCGACGTTTATAGAAAACCGTCACGATCCGTCAAAAATAACGTATCTGTCAGATAAATTAAAGCCGATACTTGACGTCACGTACGGCGTTATCGTCTATCAGGAGCAGGTGCTTCAGATATTCCGCGACCTTGCCGGATATTCTTTCGGCCGCGCGGACGTCGTGCGCAGACTTATGAAAAAGTCCGACGCGGAGAAAATGAAGCTGCAGCGCGACATTTTCATAAACGGCGAAGAAGAAGACGGAAAAACGACCGTTTTAGGCGCGGTGCGCCTCGGCATGAACGCAGAAGACGCGGACGAGCTGTTTTCGCAGATGGAGTCGTTTTCCGGCTACGCTTACAACAAATCCCACGCGGCGTCGTACGCTTTTCTGACGTACAGAACGGCGTATCTGAAATGCCATTATTTTGCGGAATACATGTCCGCTCTGCTCACGAGCGTCCTCGGCAAGAGCCTTGACAAAACGGCGGAATATATAAACGAATGTGCAAAGCACGGCGTTAAAGTCCTGCCGCCGGATATAAACGAGAGCGGCGTTTACTATCACGTGGTAAACAAAGACGGTGCGAAAAACATCCGCTTCGGTCTGCTCGCGGTCAAAAACGTCGGCGGAAACTTCGTGCCTATGATAATAAAAGAGCGCGAAAACAGGAAATTCAGATCGTTATCCGACTTCATACGCAGGATGGCTCCGTACGACTGCAACAGAAAGCAGGTGGAGGCGCTTATAAAAAGCGGCGCGTTCGACTGTTTCGGCGTTCATCGCAGTCAGATGCTTGCCGTTTACGGCGAGATAATAGACAGAGAACAGGCGGCGGCGAGAAAGAGTATTACCGGACAGATGGATATGTTCTCCCTCTCGGGAGGCGAGGAGATATCCGGCGAGCCGGAATATCCGGATATTGAGGAATTCGCGTTCAAAGACATTCTGGCGCTTGAAAAAGAATCTACCGGATATTATTTCTCAGGTCACATACTTGACGGATATAAAAAGCATTGCGCGGAGATCGATCCGGTAGAAATAGCGGAAATAACGTCTTCGTTCTCCTCGGACAGCGATGAAGGGGAAGAGCCGGATTCCGTATACGATAAAAAAAAAGTCACCGTCTGCGGTATGCTTACGCGCTTTACCGTCAAAACTACAAAAAAGGGCGACGACATGGCGTTTATGACGCTTGAGGACAGATACGGCGAAATCGAAATAATACTTTTCCCGAAAATATACGAAAAATACCGCGCTTATATCTCATCGTCCGAGCCTATATGCGTTGTCGGCACGGTCTCAAAACGCGTGGAAGAGGACGCAAAGCTGTTGTGCGACGCGATATATCCGCTTATCCCGGACGACAGATATACGTTATCCGCAAAGCCGGAGGAAAAGAAAAGCGAGCCGAAATATAAGAAAATATACGTAAGAGTACCGTCTGCCGATAAAGAAAAATATCCGGATATAGAACGCGTGCTCGCGCTGGCTGAGATATACAACAGCGAAACGTCAGTTGATAAGCTTATATTGTACGCAGAAGACACAAAACAGTATTATTCGCCGCTGTCAGTCGACGCGACGAACGGGTTAAGAGAAGCGCTTATAAAACTGTGCGGAGAAGAAAACGTCCGTCCCTAATTCATATAAAATTTAAAATAGACAGTAGAAAACAGCGGTAACAAGTGCTATAATTATAATAATTTTTATAATTGCCTTATCTTTGGAGGTGATATTATAAACAAGTTTTTTGAAGCTTTGAGGAAAGCAGTCCTTTCGGTAATTACGTTTTTTTCCAATATAAGCGATAAGATCAAAGCGGCGAGAACAAAAGCAAAAGAAAAACGCGCGGAACGCGATAAGAAAAGAGGCTACCACATTTATTGGGGCAAGGCTTTCAGGCGCGTTTTGTCGCTGACTCTTCATTTTCTTGTCCGTCTGATCTCATATCTGTTGAATATTATCATTACGGTAATGATAATTGCAATAATAACGGGCGTCATCTGCGGTATAGTCTTCGCGGTATATCTGAAAAACAACATAGATCCGACGCTTGACGTTGACTATCTGCGTACGGAGCAGGACGGAACGACAAGATTTTATATCTACGACGAAAACGGCGAAGAGCTTGAGCTTGAAGAAGAGCGCGTCCACGGCGGTGAAAACAGGATATGGGTACCGATAAGAGAAGTGCCGGATCACGTTATCGACGCGTTTATAGCTATAGAGGACCACAGATTCTGGGATCATCAGGGGGTAGACTGGTACAGAACGCTCGGCGCCGTACAGAATTTCCTTATCCCGTCCGGCACGACTTTCGGCGGATCGACTATCACTCAGCAGCTTGTCAAGAATATGACCGGCGACGACGAGTATTCTATACAGCGAAAAATACAGGAGATATTCCGGGCGCTGTATCTGGAACAGCGGCTGAACAAAAAGGAAATACTTGAATATTATCTGAATACCATATATCTGTCACAGGGCTGCTACGGTATAAAGACCGCGGCAAAAACGTATTTCGGTAAAGAAGTATCAGAACTGTCGCTTGCGGAGGGAGCGGCTCTCGCCTCCATTGTCAAGTACCCGACCAAATACGACCCGAAGCAGAATCCGGAGTACAATCAGGAGCGGCGCAACACCGTTTTGAAAACGATGTATAACTACGGAAAAATAACAAGGGAAGAATATGAAGACGCGTGGGACGAGCCGCTTAATCTGTATACCCCGCCAAAAAACACAAACGATGAGGCGGAAGCCGGCGCGCACGTTTCATCCGACTACGTTGACGCTGTTATAGAAAATCTTATTGAAGACATAATGGCGCAGAAAAACGTATCGCGCGAGATAGCGTCAAACCTTATATTCTCAAGCGGTTACCGCGTATATCTGTGTATGGACCCGAAAGTGCAGTCCATACTTGAGCAATGTTATCTTAATGATAACTGCTTCCCGGATGAATCGGGACACTACGTCGTGCCGCCGCAGTCCGCAATGGTCGTCTGCGACCCGGAGACGGGCGACTGCCTCGGCCTTATAGGACGCAGATGGGCGAAAACGCAGAGCAGAATATTCAACGGCGCGACTCAGGCGAAAAGATCACCGGGTTCGTCAATCAAGCCTCTTTCAACTTACGGTCCCGCTTTAGACCTCGGTCTTGTGACGTGGGGCACCGTCGTTGACGATACGCCGGTGACTGTGGACGACAACGGTAAGACGTGGCCTCAGAACGTCAACAAAAACTACAATGGCCTTGTTACTATAAGGTACGCCGTTGAAGAATCGCTTAACACAATAGCAGTTAAAGTCTTGCAGCGTGTCACGGTACAAAGATCGTACGAATATCTTAAAAAACTCGGTATAAAGAACCTCGTTGAATCTTATGAAACAAAGAGCGGTCAGATAATGTCCGACCTTGAGATAGCGCCTCTTGCTCTCGGCGCCACGACGTTCGGTCTGACGGTGCGTGAAATGGCAAGCGCGTATACGACGTTTACGAACGGCGGCATACACAACAAATGCAGGACTTACACGAAAGTCGTTGACTCGCAAGGTAACATCGTGCTTGACAACAAACCGGAAAGCACCGTAGTATTCGGCGCGGACACCTGCACGATAATGACAAAGCTGCTTGAAAATATCCCGTATCACTACCGCAACTATATCGATATCGACGATATGACGGCAGTCGCGGGCAAGACCGGTACTTCAATGTTTGAGTACGACAGATGGTTCTGCGGCTTCACACCGTATTACGTAGCGGCAGTCTGGTATGGCTTCTACGACAACACGCCGCTGCGTACGAATTACAGACCCAACCCCGCGCTGTATATATTCGACAAAGTCATGGTACAGCTCCATAAGGAAATGTACGATGAAGCAAAAGCAAACGGAACGGAGCTTATACAGGAATTCCCGCTTGTGGGCGATATCGTTGAAGTTATGGTATGTAAGGACTCCGGTCAGCTTTATAATCCCGAGACCTGCGGCAAAGACGAAAGAGGCGGCAGAGCCGAAAAGGGTTATTATATAAACGGCACGCAGCCGACGACGTACTGCTCAAAGCATATTGTAGTGAATTACTGTAAAGAGACAAAGGCTGTAGCAACTGCGTACTGTCCGGAAGTCACCGAAAAAGTGCTTGTCCTTGAAACGGAACGCGATATGGAAACATACAGAAAGCACTACGTCTCTATTGACGACAATAAATATCTGTTTCGCCCGGATCCGAATAAAGTATGTACGGTTCACAACGAATTCTGGTATCAGGAGACCACGGCGCCCGAGGTGACTACGGAGCCTGAAGAAGATACCGAAACGGAAGAACTGACAGAGACGGAAGAAGAGACGGAAACCGAGACCGAAGCAGAAATTATAGTAAACACCGAATAAAAAACGCGGAATTACTTGACATTTTTATTTAAATGATGTATAATTATAAAAGAATACACTTTTGCATAATATCAGGAGGATTATTTCCCGTATGAAAATCAAAAGAACGATAACGATATTACTCGCTTTATCAACAGTGCTCGTTTTTGCGGCGTGCAACGTTGCAGGCAGCCTTTACAGCGATAAAAACGCATACGTTTCCGTCTACGTTTACGGCGAAAACGGAAAAACTCTTATTTCAAACGACGCGATAAGAGTCGCACCGCTTGAAGAAGCGACAGAGGAAGAGACTACGGAAGGCGGTCTTCTTACTGAAGAAGCGGCCCGCTACCGCTACCGCACCACCCCCACCGGAATGTATGCGCTTGAACTTTGCATAACGAACAAAGACAAAAACGCAGAGCTGCCGACGGTCGTCGTTTCTCAGTTCCAGGGCGAGGTAGAGTATTCGCTTGACAGCGTTCTCGGCTGCACGGCGGGAAAAGCGTCCGGATCGAACGATATTTACGAATGGCAGTGCAAAGTCAACGACGAGATAGTTGACCCGTTCAAAACCAAGCTTGTTAATTACGACAAAGTCGTATTCTCCTTCGTTGAAAAAACGAACCGCACATTTACCGTTAAGTTTGAAGTCAACGACGGAGCGGAAACTATAATTCCCGAAGTCAAGTTCAACGTAAACGGCGAAAAGTCGGAGATGAATATTGCAAATTACTTAAACAGCGATTATCTTGACGACAAGACCGGCGAACCGGTACAGCCCGTAAGAAAAGCTCTCGGTCTGACGCTTTCCGAAGACGGAAAACGCGTTGTCAAGATAGGTGATCTTGAAAATGACGAGACACACCGCTGGATCTGCTACATCGGCGACGAGGAAGACGGAACGATATCCGATCTGTCTGAAACGATGATAAGCGAAAGACTTACGATCAGCTTCGACTACCGCGACATCAATACGGAAACCACCGGTGAAGAAGAGACCGAAGAGGAAGACGAAGAAGCGGAATAAGATTTGCATTACATATAAACAAGCTCGGATGCGTTCGACCGGCCGCCGGGCTTGTTTTGAGTTAAAATAAGGACGGATAGTATTATGGAAGAAAATAAAAAAAGCGGATTCAGCAGAACCGCGCTGCGTGAGCAGGCGTTTTGCTTATTGTTCAGCTATTCGCTCGGCAAACCGGACGAAGCTGAGCTTAGCGAATATTTTGATACCGCGGTAAGGTTAAACGGCTACGGCGACAGTCCGTATCTGCAAAGCGTGTTTTACGGCGTTGTAAAAGAAGCGGACGAACTTGATAATATAATCGAAAAGTATTCCGTCGGCTGGAAGAAAGAGCGCTTATCGCACGTTTCGCTTACGCTTATGCGTATGTGCTTATACGAAAGCAAATATTTAGACGACGTTCCCGCCGCCGTTGCGATAAACGAAGCGGTGGAGCTTGCCAAAAAATACGATACGGAAAAAGCTCCGGCTTTCATTAACGGCATACTCAACGCCGCGGTAAAAGGCGAAGGGCTGATCTGATGAGCGTATCCGTTTTAGGTATAGATACAAGCAATTATACAACGTCAATAGCCGTCTGCGTTGACGGAGAAATAACTGAAAACGTTAAGCTGCCGCTGACGGTAAAAGCCGGAGAGATAGGCGTAAGACAAAACGACGCCGTGTTTTTACATACCGTAAATCTGCCAAAAGCTTTTGATATGCTGCAGGCCGATATTAAAAGCATATCCGCCGTCGGCTGCAGCGACAGACCGAGGGACGTGAAAGGCTCTTATATGCCTTGCTTTCTGTGCGGGCAGACAGCGGCGGCGATAATATCAGACACTTTAAAAATCCCGGTCTACAAGAATTCACATCAGCAGGGGCACATAAAAGCCGCGGTGTATTCGTCAAAAATGCCGGAGCATGAGAAGTTTTACGCGTACCATTTATCAGGCGGCACACTTGAGCTTCTTTCCGTAACGTACGACGGTTTATCGTATGACTGTGAGATTACAGGGAAAACGCTTGACGTAACGGCGGGACAGATGATAGACAGAGTGGGCGTTATGTTCGGACTTGCGTTTCCGTGCGGCAAAGAGCTTGAAGAGCTTGCGGGACAGAACACGGAAAAACTGCCGAAAATATCAGTATCGGTCAACGGTACAAACTGCAATCTCTCGGGTTTGCAGAACAAAGCGGAGGATATGATAAAAAACGGCAGACCGCCAGAATTTATTTCCGCCTACGTTCTTGAATTCATAAAGATAACGATAGATAAAATGACGGAAAACGTATATAAAAAAGAAAAACTGCCGCTTTTGTTTTCCGGCGGCGTATCGTCAAACAAGTTTTTTAAAAAGTATTTTACAAATAAATACGGCGCGTATTTCGCAGAGCCGGTTTATTCCGCGGACAACGCGGCCGGTACCGCGCTGTTAGCATATCAAAGGTTTATATATGGAAAATAACACGCTTACCGTAACGCAGCTTACGGAGATAATCAAAATGACGTTGGACGGCTCGCCGTATCTCAACCGCGTCGCCGTATCCGGTGAAATATCAAATTTCAATCATCATTTTGCAAGCGGTCACATGTATTTTACGATAAAGGACGATGGCGCGCAGCTGAAATGCGTTATGTTCCGTTCCTCAAACGTGAATCTGAGAATTAAACCGGAAAACGGCATGAAAGTGCTTTGCACGGGCAGGATAAGCGTATATCCGCAGGACGGCAGATATCAGCTCTACGTTTCCGATATTATAGAAAACGGCATAGGCGCGCTTTATATCGAAGCGGAGAGGATAAGAAAAAAGCTTGAAGCGGAAGGGATTTTCTCCGAAAAGCTGAAAAGACCGCTTTTACCGTATCCGAAAAAACTCGGCGTCATAACCTCGCAGACCGGCGCGGCGGTAAGAGATATCATAAACATTGCGACAAGCAGATATCCGGAATGTGAGATAATCGTATATCCCGCGATAGTTCAGGGTGAATACGCCGTTAAAACGCTTGTGGACGGTATCGCGTATTTTAATAACAAAGAACTTGTAGACACGATCATAATCGGACGCGGCGGCGGCTCTATTGAGGACCTGCAGCCGTTCAATACGGAAGAAGTCGCGTACGCCGTCAGAGCGTCAAAAATACCGGTAATATCAGCCGTGGGACACGAAACCGATTATACGATATGCGACTTTGCCGCGGACGTACGCGCGTCAACGCCGTCTCACGCCGCGGAGCTTGCGGTGCCGGACTGCAAAGCGCTGAAAAACACGCTTGAATCCGATCTGCTGATAATCAGACAGCGTATATCAAAGATACTTTCGGACGACCGGGCGGCGCTTGAAAAAATATCGTCGTCCCGCGCGTTTTCCTCGCTTGAAAATCAGATTACGGACAGAAGACAGATGCTTGACGGTATAAGCAGCAGCATGGCGGATAAGATGAACATAATACTGCTTAACAGAAAAAGCGAATTTGAAAAATCCGCCGCGCGGCTTGATTCGACAAGCCCGCTCAAAGTGCTGTCCCGCGGCTATTCATTCGTGGAAAAAGACGGCGTGCCGGTAACGAGCGCGGAAAACATTGAAAAAGGCGATAAGATAAAAATAACCATGAATAACGGTGAAGTTATTTCAACGGTAGACGAGGTGAAATTAAATGGAAAACAATGAAATGTCGTTTGAGCAGATCTTAAAAAGAGTAAACGAAATACTTTCGGCGCTTGAAAACAAAGAAACGCCGCTCGATCAGTCGCTTTCTTTATTTGAAGAGGGCGTTACGCTTATAAAACAGGCGGACGGAATACTTAACGACGCGCAGAAGAAGATCAAAATGCTCACCGAGGAAGAAGTAAAATGAATATAACAGAAGATATTAAAGCATATAATGAAGTAATAAACGAGCATTTGAACGAGCTTTTATCCGGTAACGACGACGATCTGAAGCTGATAACGGACGCAATGAGTTACAGCGTGCAGAACGGCGGCAAGCGTATACGCCCGTATCTGGTGCTTAAATTCTCGGAGCTCGGCGGCCTGTCAAAATTCGACCGCGGTGCGCTGTCTTTTGCCTGCGCGCTTGAAATGGTACATACGTATTCGCTCATACACGACGATCTGCCGTGCATGGATAACGACGATCTGCGGCGCGGAAAACCCACGAATCACAAGGTTTTCGGCGAGGCGACGGCAACGCTCGCGGGCGACGGACTTCTGACACTCGCGTTTGAGGTGATATCCGACGCGGAGGCGCCCGATACGGCGAAAGTAAAAGCCGTTAAAGCGTTATCCGAGCTTGCCGGCTGGCGCGGCATGGTAGGCGGGCAGATAATGGACCTGCAGGGCGAGAAGAGAAAGCTTGACAGCCGAGAATTCAATAAAATGAACGCGCTGAAGACCGGAGCTCTCCTGCGCTGTACTGCGCGCCTCGGACTTGCCGCGGCAGGCTGTGACGACGAAGACACGTATGAAGACGCGGACGAATACTGCGCGTGCGTGGGCAGAGCTTTCCAGATACGCGACGACATACTTGACGTTATAGCGGACCAGGCGGAATTCGGAAAACCAGTAGGCTCGGATGAGAAAAACGGCAAAACCACAGTTTTGTCTTATATGTCTCTTGACGAGGCGCAGTCTCTTGCAGCGGAGCTTACGGATATTGCCGTAACAAGCATAAAAGACTACGGCGAAGTCGGCGCGGAGCTGGCTGAATTTGCCGGATATCTGCTTACAAGACGTAAATAATTGCATAAAAACTGAAAATATATTCGCTTTTTTTGTATTTTCATCTTGAAAAAACAAAAATTTATGGTAAAATATAAAAGACGGTGCAGTATCCTAGTTTGAGAGAAACCGTTTGAGGACGGGCCTAAAAATCCGTCAAAGGGCATATCGATGAAGCTCCTTGTGCTTGCTTCTTACGCCCAGTTTGGGGTGGGTGCTGGGAGATAGGTCTGAGGGCGTGCCGTAACGGCATACGGTTGCGACCCTCTTACCGTGGAGGCCTTTGCTTGTGGTATTGACGTACCAGCGAAGACGTATTACGGGCAGAGGATTAAACCTATCGCGCGGTGCATTTGTTGCTGTGGATAGTGTAGCCTGCCTTGAGTGGTGCCGGCGAATTCGGGATCAAAGCGGCGGTGTCCGGCCAGACGCCGTACGCTATCGCCTGATGAAACCGTCGCTGCAAAAGAGGCTAAAACGGTCAGAGCTCTTGATCGGGGAAATCCCCTAGGCTGTTTATTAATTTTAGTAAGGCAGACTGCGGATTGCAGTGCGGGAGTCACAAGGCAATCGAGTCTCCGCTGCGGCGACGCGCGGACTTCTCCCGTAAAGGGAAACCGCCGATCGGTAACGTGAGGTGGGAGACGCGGAAATCGTACTCGACCTAATACCGCAAGGTTTACGCAGTCTGTTACCGTCCTTGATATTTATATGAAAGGAACACATTTTGGACAAACACGAAGACAATCCTCCCCGAAGTATCGATCAGGCGGAGGAAAAGCCTGTTTCCGATAAGAAACAGCAAAAAAGAAAAAGAAACAGATCAAAAAGCGCGCTTAACTGGAAATGGGCGTTAAAAGCGGCGCTTTTAAGTATTTTTATATCCGTACTTCTGACGCTTTTGTCAACAGAAGTACTTGAAAAACTGAATCTTGTTGCCGCGTTTATAATACTTATTATTTTTATTATAATCAATATTTTTTTCGATATTTTAGCCATATCCATAACGAAGGCGGATATCAAGCCTTTCCATTCCATGTCCGCAAGACGTCTTAAAGTCGGATATATGGGCGTGTATCTTATAAACAACGCGGAGAAAATGAACAACATATTTGCCGACGTTATAGGCGATATCGCCGGCGTAGTATCCGGCGCTACCGGTACGGCCATTATTATAAAACTGTTTACCTCGCCGGATTCGGAATTTACCGCAAATCTTATAATCACGTCCCTTATAGCCGGTCTTACCGTAGGCGGCAAAGCCTTAGGCAAATCGATAGGAATGAAATACAGCTATAATTTCGTCTACGGCGCGGCAAAGGTATTGAGCCTTTTTTCAAAAAGAAAAACGAATGAGAAAAAGGAAATAAAATGAGCATAAGAGCCGATAAGCTGCTTTATATAAAAGGTCTGTGCAAGAGCAGAAGCGCCGCGCAGGCGCTTATTGCCGAAGGAAAAGTATTATATAACGGAAAACTTATATACAAACCGTCGGAGCCGCTTGACGAAAACGGCGATATTACGGTAACGGAAGAGCAGAAATACGTAAGCCGCGGCGGATATAAGCTTGAAGGCGCTTTGAATGAATTCAAAATTGACGTTACAGACGATATTTGCATAGACATAGGCGCGTCGACCGGCGGATTTACCGACTGCCTTTTACAGCACGGCGCAAAAAAAGTCTATGCGGTAGACGCGGGTCACGGCCAGCTTGACGGTTCGCTTTTAAACGACGCTCGAATTATAAATATTGAGAATTTCAACGCGCGCGAGCTTGACGTAAACACGGCGGGCGAGTTATGCGACACGGCGGTCATGGACGTTTCCTTTATATCGCAGACTCTGCTTCACAAAAACGTTTACGGCGTTCTGAAAGCCGGTGGAAAGTTCATAACGCTTATAAAACCGCAGTTTGAAGCCGGCAGGGAAAACGTAAACAAACGCGGTATTGCAGCTGAAAGCTCATACGAAGCGGTCAAAAACAAAGTCATTGCAAGCGCGGAACAATGCGGATTCAGATTTGTTGATATGGATACGTCCGTCATCAAAGGCGGCGACGGAAACACGGAATTCATCGCATATTTTATCAAATGAAACGGAGGGAATAATGAAAAAGATCGCAGTTATCCCCAAT
>JAEEGW010000333.1 GCA_016280525.1 Clostridiales bacterium | reverse complement strand
GATATGCGACCAGCTTTATATAGAACCCGCGGACAAATGGCGGCTTACGGACGGCGGCTACGCGCTCTACGGCGCGGCGGCGGGCGTCGTTATAACGGTCATCGCCTGGTGGCTCATAACAAAAAGGCGCTTCAGCCTGCTGAAAGTCTTTGACGCGATATTCATATCCGCGCCGCTCGCAATAGCTCTCGGAAGAATGGGCAGCATATTCTCAGGCGACTGTCTCGGCGAGACGGTGGAGGAGGAAGGGCTCAGGTTTTTCCCCATAGCCATTTTCAAAGAAGCGGATTCCTCGTATCACTACGCGGTGTTCTTCTACGAGGCGGTGATGTGCCTTATCATATTCTTCATTATCCGGTTCGCGGATAAAAAGACAAAGTGTCCCGGCACCGCGACGTATTTGTTTACGGTTTTGTACTGCTGCGGAAGATCGTTTTTAGAGGGCCTGCGCGAGGACAGCATGTACGTCGGCTTTGCAAGGATAAACCAGATAATCTCAATACTTCTGGTCTTAGGCATTTTCGCTTTCATCAGCGTGATCTTGTCTAAAACGACGGGATTCAAGTGGAAGTATATAATATCATACGTGCTCGTACTCGTTGCGTTCGTCGTAGCTTTCTTCTCCGTGTTTTATATGTATTCGGAGTCCGCGGCGACCAACACCGTGCAGATACTTATATGCTGCGCCGTTATAGCGGTGACGGCGTCCTATTCGGGACTGCTTTACGCAATAGCGGAAAGCAAAAAGAAAGAAGCGGAAAAGAAAAAGCCCGTATCAAATCAAACCCGGAAATTCAGTATTGTAAAAAAAGATAAAAAATAAAATCATCAGATAAAAGCTCTTTTTGCAGAAAGGCAGAAAAAAAATGAAAAGCAAGTTTATAAGAATAACCGGTATACTGTTAGTCGCCGTTATGCTCGCGGCGATGATCACCGGCTGCGGCGGCGATGACGTTACGACGGAAGAACTGACCGATCCGGCAGAGATCACCACGTCCGCGGAAACGGAGACCGTGACGGAAACGGAAACAGAGCCGGAGACGGAAACCGAAACAGAGACCGAAACTGAAACGGAAACCGAGACCGAAACGGAAACAGAGACCGAAACTGAAACGGAAACCGAGACCGAAACGGAAACCGAAACCGAAACGGAAACGGAGACCGATACGGAAACTGAAAAAGTAACGGAGACGGAAACCGAAAAAGAAACGGAAAAAGAAACCGAGAAAGAAACGGAAAAAGAGACGGAAAAAGAGACGGAAAAAGAAACGGAAACCGAGCCGCAGGTACAAAAGACCGCGGCGCCCGTCGTTCTTGACAAAACCACTCTCGGTCCGGGCAGAGTGCTCGTTTACGGCACCGCGGAGCCGGACGCCGTTATCCGCACGACCTGCGGCGGCTCGGAAATGAAAAACAAATGCAAAGATAAATACTTTTACATCGAGATCAGCGCTTCTTCCGCATCAGACGTTTATCTTTACGCAACTGCCGACGGCAAGGCCGAAAGCGACGCGACGAAAACCACGGTAAACCCGACGGACGCGTCCACTTCCGTATGGGGCGGCAAGGATTCAAGACTGTTCTATACCGAAACGCTTAGCTTCCTTACCGGCAACAGAGCGGACGAGACTTCGCTTACGCAGATAACGGGCTACATAACCAAAAAGACGATAACGTCCATTCAGGAAGTCACCGGCAAGAAAACTAAACTGATATACGCGATAATCCCCGACCCGGCAACGGCTTACTATGACGAGCAGTTCAAATATATATCGGATTATACACTGGATCCGAGCACGTCCGCTATGGCGAGCTTTACGAAAAAGCTTTCCGGTATGCACGAGGACGTATACGCTATAGATCTGTTCTCGGTCATGCGCGCCCACAAAAATGAAGACATATACTTCACAACGGACACACATTACACGGAGCTCGGCGCGTATTACGCATATCTTGAAATAATGAAGGCCGTCAAAGCCGATTTCCCGTCCGTAAAGGTCAGATCGCTTGATAACGGCGATTACAAGATAGATTACATAGACGTGGACGGCGGCGACCTCTGCAGCTTTGCGGGCATATCAATGAGAGAAGTAGTTCCGTTCTTCGTCGCGAATTTCTCGGATACCGGCACGTATTACGTATCAAAGCGTAACGACGGTATCAAATCCGCCGGCTTCAGCCCGTCTTCATGGGAGAGAAATTCAACTCTTAAAGACTCTTCAAATCCCACCGCGTATTTCATAGCGGACTCATACGGCTGCTACATCCTGCCGTTCATCGGCGCGAACTTCTCAAAGGTCTTTACAAACGAAGGCGTTTTGTGGAATTTCGAGCTGGATAAGGCCACGCTTGAACAGAACAAACCGGACTACGTAATAATCTTAGTCTGCCAGAGAAACGTCTCGCCTAACTTCATGGATTCCGACAACAGGATACGCATAGCCTCCATGAGCGTTCAGGGATTTTAATTAAAAGGATAATAACGATGAAAAACATTTTTAAAGCGCTGCTTTGCGCTTTGCTTGCAGGTGTTATGATATACGGAGTATCGTGCTCGAACACACCGGAAGAAACGGAAACCGAAACGGTTACGGAAACCGAGACCGCGGCTGAAACGGAAACAGAGACGGAGACGGAAGAGCAGACCGCGGCGGAGCTTGTCCAGACGGACG